>CAZOOQ010000047.1:0-1512 GCA_964581485.1 uncultured Candidatus Saccharibacteria bacterium | reverse complement strand
GCCTGGGTAAACAAGGGTATACTCTACACTATTACCGGCAATGCGCCGCTCTCAACTGAACAAATCGAACACATCGCAACGAGTATCTAGATGAGCAAGAAGCAAAAACGAGTTCACCCCGCTCATTACGTTATCTTCTTCATCTTCTTAGCGATCGTCAATTGTGGCGCTGTCTTGATTATCCTCGGTGGCGCCGACGACGCCTTCATTACTTCAGGCAGTTCACAGTGGTGGTGGCAACTGATTTCTGCATTGGGCGCGAGTATTGGCCTGCCTATTATTGATTCTGCTAGCGGGTGGTCCTCCCTCACTTATTCAGACACACGAGTAGATACTTCTGGCGCTGAATGGCTCTATGAAGAAATGTTGCTGTACTTTATTGCAGCGATCACAATTGTCGCGATATATGGTCAGACGGGCAATCTCGTCAGCACCCTCATCTCTCTAGTTGTCCTCCAAGCCGGCCCTTGGATCGCAGTTGCTCTGTCACGCAGTCGATACTAAAGGTGTAGTGTATACTGGAGAGTATGATTCGCACTCGTTTCGCCCCTAGTCCAACTGGTTTTTTGCATGTTGGCGGTATTCGCACCGCGTTATTTGCTTTTTTGGTGGCGCGCCAAGCTGCCGATGGAGTGTTCGTGCTGCGACTCGAAGATACTGATCGCAAACGACTTGTGCCCGGCAGCAAAGAGCACCTGATCGCCAGTCTCAAGGCCATCGGTATCGACTACGACGAAGGTCCCGACATCGGCGGCCCCTGCGGCCCCTATGTCCAAAGCGAGCGACTCGATCGTTACCGCAAGTGGGCTCAAAAGCTCATTGACAAGGGCCTCGCCTATGCTGACCCCTACACGCCCGAGCAAATGCAGGCCTTTCGAGATGAAGCGCAAGCGAACAAAAAAGCTTTTCTCTACCGAAATCACCGCCCCGAGAATCCTCCGGCATGGGACGGCACCCAGCCACTGCGTTTCAAATCAACGCCAAAGAGCTACACTTACCATGATGAGGTGATGGGGGATATCACTACCAGCCCAGAGGTGATCGACGATATTATCCTCATCAAATCTGACGGCTATCCGACCTACAACTTTGCGCACATCATCGATGACACCGAAATGGAAATTACCCATGTGATTCGCGGCCAAGAATTTATCAGTAGTATGCCAAATTTCCTCGCGCTGTACGAAGCGCTTGGCTTTGATATGACACCATCAAACGAGCGGGTGACAGTCGGCGGGGCGACACCCGCTTCTGAAGAAATCAAAGATTTTTCAGAAGAAGGGGTGGACCGACTGGCAGGCCACGTTTCGCGGCCCCAAAACTTCGCGGTTGAAAACAAGTTTTCACCGGAAGATTTCCTTGCGGATAGCTCCAAGCTATCCTCACCCGCGTCTAGCGACCTACGTGAAAATTCTGAAAGAATTTTTGACGACGGGAGCGGAGAAGAGAGTGGTGACGAAGCAGAAACCATTATCCGCGAAATCGTCCAAGAAAAAACAGGCAGCACCCGTG
>CAZOOQ010000046.1:0-2275 GCA_964581485.1 uncultured Candidatus Saccharibacteria bacterium | reverse complement strand
TCATCCTCGATCAATAGATCGTCATTTTGTTTGCGTGCCATGATATCCTCCACTTCCATCTAGGCTTTGACAATTTGTCTGGATACATTATAACTAAGGTGGTAAACTTTATCAACATTAAGCAGGGCGATAGGTAAAAAATACAATGCTTGAAAAGCCGCTCGGTATCATTGCGCCTCACTACTGTTGCTCATGTGATCGAGTTGGCTCATTATTATGCGAGTATTGTAAATACGACATCACTAGCGAAGCATTTGAACGCTGTATTGTCTGTGGTGGGCCGACCGAGAGCATGAGTGCGCTGTGCAAGGAGCACGTACTCCCCTACTCATTAGCGTGGTGTGTCGGTGAGCGCTCGGAGGCACTACTGGAGCTCATCAACAGTCATAAGTTTGAGCGCGGCAAAGACGCCTACCGTATATTTGCAGAATTGCTCGACCAGTCCCTCCCTGTATTGCCCAACGATATAATAGTTGTACCGGTGCCTACGATACCGGCGCACATTCGACAGCGAGGCTACGACCATACGGCGCTGATGGCGCATGAATTTGCTGGGCGGCGACATCTCAACTATGACACAGTGCTACAGAGGAAGTGCGCAACCGTACAGCTTGGCAAAGGCAAGCGGCAGCGTCGCGCCCAAGCAAAGGAAGCCTTTCGCGTAGACGCAGACTGTCGCGATGGACGGTATCTGGTGCTCGACGACATATTCACGAGTGGTGCGACTGTGGAGTTTGCGGCGAAAGCTCTGCGCGACGCGGGCGCGGCTGAGGTGTGGGTGGCGGTGGTTGCGAGGCAGCCAATGGAAAATTAATGAGGTTACTGGTATAATTTTTGAGTACATGGAGAGGTGACCGTGAAGCGACATGTCTCTCGCAGAAATTTTTATAAAAAATTTCGAGAACGGCATGAGCGGAAATAGCGAGTATTTGCCAGTGGCAAAACGCAGCGCCTTGGTTTAAGGTACTTGTCTTGGCGCAGAAGACCACTCCGTGGTCGCTAAACAGGCGTGTAGATTGTCGCTTGCGGCAGTCGCGACGGTTTTCTGGTCTGTGATAAGGTATAATTGGTAATAATCCAGCATATGGAGAGGTGACCGAGTGGTTTAAGGTAACGGTCTTGAAAACCGTCGTGGGGCAACTCACCGAGGGTTCGAATCCCTCCCTCTCCGCCAAGAAAAGATGACCCCTAAAGGGTCATTTTTTCTTGGCGGAGCAGGTTCGGGTCCGAACCCTCGGCAACGCCTTGGCGTTGCAACCGAGGGTTCGTGAAGCGAGAAAAGGAAGCGAAAGCTTGCTTTCGACCCATTTTGAGCGGAAATAGGGAGCGTAGCGACCGCCATCCCCCCCTGCACAAAGCGTTCCAGTTCCCGTGTTGTCAACAAAAAGCAGAGGCACTCCTGCCTCTGCTTGACTATTCAGGCGGAGCGTTATCGCGTAGATGTGCCGTAGCTGCTGTTTGTGCCGCCCGTCGGCACGAAGCTACCGATGACGAAATTGACCGCTGCATATGCTAAAATAGCCACAATCACACCGACAAGCGCATAGAGAATAGTGTTTTTGGCTGCCTGTACTTGCGATGCATCGCCACCCGAAATAACATAGCGGAGGCCGCCGATGACAATCATGATGACGGCAATTGCACCAACGATAAACAGCAAAACACTGCTGATTTTTGAAAACACCCCGGCATCACCAAACAGATCAAGAGGTTGTTCTTGACCGCGAGCAGCACCGGCACCATCAGAAATCGTACCGAGCGCATGCGCCTGGGCGATGTCGAGAAATAGCACAGCGAGCGCCGCGCTTACATAGCCAGTAAATACTCTCAGAGAATGCTTCATGCTTTCTAACTCCCGTTGCGCATAATGATTAAAGTCTATCCCCAGTATACACCGTTTTTTGACCGGGGCTATACCTCTGTACTGTATTTGTGAGATATGTTACACTATCAAGTGCATTTGGGCGGCAAAACTGCCTAAAAATGTGCAGCAGAGTACCCAGTGGCTGCTGCGTGAAACGTACATCATCGGACGAGAGCCGTCCCGTTCAGCCCAAACAAGCTGAGGTGAAAGTAGGTGTTACGCAGGAGCTTCTAGGAAGCGCCGTATCGCACGAGGCAGTACCCAAGTGGCTGCTGCGTGAAACTCAAATTGTTTGGACGGAAGCCGTCCCCTTCAGCCTTAAATAGACTGAGAAAACGTTGAGTGTTACGCAGGAGCTTCGTGGAAGCACCAATATATTGGAGGAGTACCCAAGTGGCTGAAGGGGACGGT
>CAZOOQ010000045.1:0-2541 GCA_964581485.1 uncultured Candidatus Saccharibacteria bacterium | reverse complement strand
TAGGCGCCCACTCGCGACAAACACTTCAGTATGAGTGCTTCCACATACGAACCGAGTGACCGTCACTCGTCCCCATCTCCTTATCGAGGTGGGGTTATTTTTATGTGGAAGCGCGGTGGGTTGTTGTCTCGAAGTCGCCAGTGGCAAATTGTTCGATAATCTTGGCTGCTTTTGGCAGCTGTGCGTCGAGCGTCGCTTGCTCGTCTTTGCTAGTCTTCCCTAGTACTACTGACACCTTGTCGGTAGCATGATGCGCGTCGGTCCAGACACCAACCCGCAGGCGTGCCGTCTCGGTGCCAATGTGTAGAGCCAATGATTTGAGGCCGTTGTTGCCACCATCGCTACCGCCCACACGGGTACGTATAGTACCAAGTGGGAGCGCTAGGTCGTCGTGGACGATAAGCACATCTGCTAGTGTCAGTTTGTAAAAATCCATAATAGCGCGAGCAGACTCACCGACGAGGTTGTAAAACGTCGTGGGCTTGACCAGGGTGATCTTTTCCCCTGCTATCGAAAGTTCGGTGGTAGAGGCTTTGAACTTGGTGGATTGTTTCCAGATAGCACGGTGGGTTGATGCAAAGTGATCAAGCACCGCAAAGCCCACGTTGTGACGTGTACCAGTGTAGCGAGCTTCTGGGTTACCGAGGCCAATGATTATTTTCATGTCTCTAGTATAAAACACTTGAATAAATATGTAAAATATGATACAGTATAAGAATGAGCACACCGTGTGCTCGCTCCTGATAACGGAGGTGAACAATGGCAGTACAAGACAACCCTCGTACGGGGAGGCGCAAGACCACGCGTGGCTACCAGACCGGTGCCATACAGTATGGATCGACCACCTCAGGTGGGTGTCTCGTAGCGATGGCCTCGCTACTCCTCCCCTGGAACATCGCCAGGCTGACCGTCTCGGCGATGAAGCGGCCTGGGAGGCGGTGACATGCCGCCTACCAAGAAGATCGCTGCATGGGCTGCTGTAGTGTTGCTCATCTACGCCGTCTTGACTTCCCCGGAGGACACGGCAGGCAAGGTCGGCCCGGTGTTGGACTTTGCGTTCAACGGGGTGAAGAATGTCTTCGTATTCTTCAATGCCCTACTCACCCGCAATTGATGGCAAGAACCCTCTTGTCGTCACCTCAGATCCGAAAGGAGAAGATACCCCGGCTTTCCTAGGAAAGCCGGGGTAAAAAAATGCTCTAAATTATCTATTGCTGTTCGGCGTTTTTGCGCTGCTTGTAAGCTTTTGTGACTGGTTCGAGTCCTTTTGCTACACGTTCTTTGTTCATCTTGATCTGTTTTTCGTCGCGGTAGCTGAACTTGATTGGGGTGCCAGAGTAGTCGTAGGTTTCGCGCACCAGTCGCTCGAGATAGCGCTTGTAGCTCCAGTGGACATATTTCAAATTTGATCCGTAAATCACGAACCATGGAGGAGTGTCATCAGTTTGGACCATGTAGCGAAGTTTCGGGTGGGAATTCTTGAGACCAGCTGGCGGATGCTTGGCGACGGCTTTTTGTAGCAAGTCATTAAGCACGCGTGTCTTTGTCGGCTGCTGGCGACGCTTCATGATGTCAAGCGCGAGGTCATAGAGTTTGGTGACATTCTGACCAGTCACGCTGCTGGTGAAAATCAGCGGCGCCCACGGCACAAAGTCAAAGTTGTAGGCAATCTTTGGTGCCAAGGAGTCGCGGGTATAGGCGTCTTTGCCCTCGACGCTGTCCCATTTGCTGACGACCAGCACCAAACCCTTGCCTGCCTCGCTGATGATGCCCGCCAGCCGCTGGTCGAGTGCGACGTTGAGTTCGTTGACGTCCATCAGGAGGAAGCAGATGTTAGCTTCTTCGATGGCCTGAAGAGTGCGCAGGACGGAGAATTTCTCGATGCCGACCTCTTGCTTGCCTGGGCGGCGAACGCCGGCGGTATCTATGAGTTCGATAGTTTGGCCGTGGTAATTTACTTGCACGCGGTTTAGATCGCGGGTTGTGCCGGCGACATTGGCAACGATGGCTTGTTGTTTGCCAGCCAGGCGGTTGAAAAGATTACTTTTGCCAACATTTGGACGGCCAATCAGCGCGATACGCAAGACGTCGTCGGGCTCAGACTCGACAGCCGGTGGTAGCAGTTCGGCCAGGCGGTTTAGGATGTCACTGACGCCACTATTGTGCTCGGCACTGGTACGGATAATATCTTTTATACCGAGACGGCGGAATTCGTCGTCGGGCAGGCTATCGCGGAGATCGGCTTTGTTGGTGACGAGGATAACTGGTTTTTTGCTCCTGAGGGCTTTTTTGGCCACGGTGCGATCTTCGTCGCTGGGGTACTGAGTTGTGTCGACGACGACGAGGATGACATCAGCTGCATCGGCAGCTTCTTCGATTTGGTGCTGGATGGTGGCTTCGAATTCGTCATCTGGGTCCTTTAGCCCTGCAGTATCCACCAGCCAAAACTCAGAGCTTACCCCTCCGTGCCGCTTGTTCGCAGCCCATTCATCATCAGCGCGTGTCTCCGAACTGACGTCAGGAGACCGGGTCAGCGCTTCT
>CAZOOQ010000044.1:0-3680 GCA_964581485.1 uncultured Candidatus Saccharibacteria bacterium | reverse complement strand
TGGCCCTCCAAATAAAAATACCCATCCTTGCGATGGATATTTTTATTTGGCAGTCGAGACTCGAATCTCTCGACTTTTTGCGGAGCAAAAACAGTCGAGAGTTCGTGGCGTGCAGTGAAATTTTGCGCGAGCTTGCTCGTGGCAAAATAAGCAAACAGAAGAGGCCATGGCCGATAGACTCTTTATAAATCGGAGCTGCGGAACGCGACCAAGTCTCCCCTGCCCCAGTCACAAACTACCCTCTCTGACTTTTGTTGTACTATAGAGTCATGACTGAAGTAGCAGCGATTATAGCAACTATTATTTTGGCAGCACTCGCGATATTTCAAATAGCACTCATCTCAGGAAAGCCACTAGGTAAATTCGCGTGGGGAGGACAAAACGTCGTATTGCCCACAAAACTACGTATCGCAAGTGGATTTTCCATCGTGCTGTACCTGTTGTTCTCGATGTTGATACTAAATCAGGCTAGTGTCATCCAACTATTTGATCGTAGTGGCTGGGTTCATGGCGTATTTATTGCAGTAACCGTCTACTTCTTCATCGGCATAATTATGAATGCGATATCTCGGAGCAAACACGAACGGAATGTGATGACACCAGTCGCGGCTACCTTGGCACTGTTATTTTTATATGTGGCCGTGAACGTAACATAGTTGCTATCGCAACACATATGACCCACCAAAATAAATACCAATCCTCGTGCTTGGTATTTTGTTTGGAATACTTGCCTTAGAGTCGAACCAATCTGTGCAACAGATAAAAAAATTGATATACTATGCAGTACGCACCCGTAGCTCAGTGGATTAGAGTAGTTGGCTTCGAACCAATTGGTCGTACGTTCGAATCGTACCGGGTGTACCAAAGAAAACAGGCTAGCCATGCTAGCCTGTTTTCTTTGGTCGCGCCGCGCACGACCCGAGCGTACGGCGTGGCAGCTTCAGCTGGCGCAGTCGTGCGTTCGGCGGAGCGCAGTGCAGAAAAATTAGCTTGCTCATTTTTCAAAAAAGCGGAGGAGCGAGCCTGTGAGCGATATCGTACCGAGAAATTTACATTTTTTCGTAAACGAACGGAAGAGCGCAGCGATATCGCACCCTCCCCCTCTCTCATTCGCTTTGTACTGCGCCGCACGCTATCATAGACACATGAAACTCTACATCGTACGTCACGGCGAGACAAATGAAAACGCTCGAGGCATCGTGCAAGGCTGGCTCGATACCGGACTCAATACAAAAGGCCTAGCGCAAGCAAAACAAGTTGCAGCCGACTTCGACAAGCCCATCGATGCCATCTATTCATCAGACCTCAAGCGGGCCGTCGCGACCGCTGCTGCATTCCGCGTGCACTATCCTGATACGCCGTATTTCGAAGACACCCGCTTGCGTGAACGAAAATTTGGCGATGCCCAAGGCACTCGTCGCGACACGCTCAACTGGGAGCAAGTCTGGTCGGCCAAGGATCCGGCAATAATTCCAAATGCCGAAACAATCGACGAATTCACCACGCGAGTCAAAGACTTCCTGAATGACATCAAGCTACAACAGTACGAATCAATCCTCGTCGTGGCACACGGCGGGGTGCTCAACAGAGTCCAGTTTATCCTCAACCCACACCACGCAGAGTACCCACACGCAAATGCAAGTATACTAGAGATCGATATCTAACCAGTTCTACTGGCAGTGCTATACTATCCTCATGGCTCTCAACATCCACACCGACATCCCACTCAAAAACTACGTCACCATGCGCCTCGGTGGCAATGCGCGCTTCATGACCGATATCCACTCACCGACCGACCTCAGCGAGCTTGTCGCACGGGCAAAACAGCAGCATCTCCCGATATTTGTCCTCGGTGGCGGCAGCAATACCCTGGTGCCTGACGAAGGCTATGCTGGCATCGTGCTACGCAACCGTATCCCTGGCTTTGAAATCATCACCGAAACTCCCAGCGACATGACTATCCGAATCGGCGCTGGCGAAGACTGGGACAGCGTCGTCAAGCGCACCGTCGACATGAGGCTCTCTGGCGTCGAGGCTCTCTCGGCTATCCCGGGCACAGCGGGCGCAGCACCTGTGCAAAATATCGGTGCGTACGGCCAAGAAATCTCTGAGACTCTCGTCTCGCTCGAGGCATACGACGAGAAGCTCGATCAGCTCGTCACACTCGAAAACCACGATTGCAAGTTCAGCTACCGCAACAGTATATTTCGTAGCGAAGCGCTCGGTCGCTATATTATCACTTCCATCACACTCCGCCTCTACAAAGCAGCCCCCGTCCCGCCGTTTTACGCTGCTGTTCAGGACTATTTTGACACCCACAACATCACTATTTTTACCCCTCAGGCAATTCGCGATGCGGTGATTGCAATCCGTGCCGAGAAACTCCCCGACCCGACAGTGCGACCAAACACGGGTTCTTTTTTCAAAAATGCCATCATCGAAGACTGGCAAGTGACAGATATCAAGGCAGAATACCCTGACGTGACGCTCTATGATATGCCCGATGGCAGATTCAAGATACCTACTGGCTGGCTCATCGAGCAGACGGGCCTCAAAGGCCAGCTACTCCATGGCATGCGCATCCACGACAAAAACGCACTAGTGCTCATCAATGAGTCAGCGACGAGCTACCAGGACCTAGCCGCCGCGCGAAACGAAATCATCGGTGCGGTGCGCGACAAATTTCGGATAGAGATTGAGCAAGAACCGCTCGAGATGCAGTAGCAAATCGATTGCTTGCGCTCAAGCTCAAAAACACTTATGCTAAGACTATGCGCATGAGACGTGGGTTTACTATCGTTGAGCTCGTGGTGGTGATGGTCATCATGGCTGTTTTGCTCACCCTCACCATGGCAGGCATCAGCAGTTCGCGGGTGGCAGCGCGAGACCGCGAGCGTCAAGCGGATGTTGAAGCTATCGCACGTGGCCTCGAGCAGCGCTATGTACAAGGCAATCCACGTGTCGTCTCTACTCCAGGCAATTATACGAGAGCGGGCGGGTATCCCAGTGTGCTTGAATTTCTACACATGAACGGGGGAGACCTGACGAGCAACTCATTCGTTCCCGGACAAGTTAGTGGAGGGTATCTTCTCGATGCGCTTCCTGGCACACAAAAAGACAATTTCACCGCACCTGGTGGGATTTCAGGTAAAGCCCTTGATATATATTGCTTCTACTGCGGATCTGGCGGCACACCAGAGAACTCTACATATATCGCAACAAAAGTTACCATCACCAACTTCGTCTACGAGCCCTTGACTGCCAGCGGGGCACAGTGCAATGCCGAGCCCTGCACTCGTTTCAACCTTTACTGGCGAAAAGAAGCTGACGGTTCCCTGCAGACTATTCGGAGCAAACACCAATGAGCAGCGACACCGCACCTAGCGCTGGCTTCACGGTCGTAGAGTTACTCGTTGCGATTGTTATTGCGGTGCTCATCATGGCCGCTGGCAGCCAGGCATATTCTGTCTCGCTGAGTAGCGCTGGTACTGCGCAGCGACGCGCCAAAGCCAGCAATATGGCTTACGACCTACTGCGACAAGCTCAGTCGAGCGCACCAAGCCCTTGTGTTGCGAGCGGACCAACCAGCGTCACGCTCCCTGACACGACAGCTATCCCCGGCGCGACTGCGACGAGGACAATTACCTGTCCTTACAACGCCAGCAGCACGAGCCTTAGTT
>CAZOOQ010000043.1:0-3761 GCA_964581485.1 uncultured Candidatus Saccharibacteria bacterium | reverse complement strand
GTTGCCAATAGCTGTGACCCCCACTCCGCCAATCGTACTTGGTATCTCGACATCTCGTGGACAGGTGGGGTTAGCGGGGTCGTTGGCTTCGTTATCGTAATAATCCGTGATGGTGCCTGTTGCGCTATCGAACTCGAAGCATGATTCAGGGGTAGCTGCAGCGTGAGCGTCGTGAGCGGGTTGGAAGATGGCACTGGCAGCAAAGAGAGCAGTCAGAGTGAGCAGACTGGTGGTGGCAACAACTAATGACTTCTTGGATAGTTGTTTTAGTGTGAATATACGGCTACGTGTAATACGCATGGTTGTTTGTTGCTCTTCTTTCTTTATTTTTTAGTCTATAGCTATAGTGAATGTGAATAGATAGCTACAACTATAACTATAGATGTAGATAATTAGGTATAGATATAATTGTTTGTCTCTGCAGGATAGCTTTTGCTTGCTTTTGCAGTGCTATGGTGGATTAAGGGTAGTTTAGCATGAGCGGGAGGGGGCGCAAGTGGGAAGAAGGGCTATACCACAACCCCACCGCCGAGGCATAGTTCGCCGTCGTAAAAGACAGCTGACTGACCAGCAGTTGGTGCACGTTCGGTTTCTTTGAGTATGAGTGTTTTCTCGGACAACTCGCATGGCAGCAATGTGCCACGATGACGCAGGCGCACATGCAGCTGGCGCTCAGGAGTGGGAGTTTGTTCGATCCAGTGAATATGATCGAGTGCGAGTGCGGTGCGCCACATCGCTTTGTTGTTGAGATTTGTACTGACATACACTTCATTTCTTGCCATGTCTTTGCCGACGACATAGTAGGGCAAGCCGCCGCCGATATCGAGACCGTGCCGCTGTCCGAGTGTAAAATAAATTGCACCGTCATGGCGGCCAAGTGGTTTGCCTGTTGATTGCTCAATGACATCACCTGGTCGAGTTGTGACGTATTGGCGCAGAAAATCGCGCATACCAACAGCACCCACGAAACACACACCCATCGATTCTTTTTTGTTGGCCGTCCAGAGACCTCTCGTTGTGGCCATGTCGCGCACTTGCTGTTTGGTGTAGTCGCCTAACGGAAACAGTGTCTTGCTCAGTGCCTTGCTCGAGACGCGGTAGAGAAAGTAAGTTTGGTCTTTGCTCGAATCCGCTGCCCTGTAGAGTTGCGCCCGGGCGCACCGCTCACCGCCGTCAGCTTCGCCACCTGCACCAGCAGAAGGACCCTGACGATAGTGGATGAAGCATCCGGCCGTCGCACAAGCAACTCGCGCATAGTGACCTGTCGCAATCGCTTCTGCCCCATCTGCCAGTGCTGCCTCGAGAAACAACTTAAACTTCACCTCTTGGTTGCACATGATATCAGGATTTGGCGTGCGACCAGCTTTGTATTCGTCGACCATGTAGTCAACAACCTGCTGTTTGTACTCTTTCTCAAAATCAAATACCTTAAAATCAATCCCTAACTGCACTGCTACACGCTTGGCATCGGCCAAATCTTCTGCCCAAGGACATTTCATACCTGGTAGATCTTGCGTCCAGTTCTTCATATACACGCCTGTCACCCTAAAGCCCTGCTCGACCAGTAGCGCAGCTGTCAGCGATGAATCAACCCCGCCGCTCATCCCTACATAGACATGCCTCACGAGACAGTCCCTCCCATCATTAGTACAACCGAGGCGGCAAGTTCGGGGATGGCGAGCGTCCACCCAGATAGCGTCAACCACCACCATGAGTGCCAATGCTTGTCATTTGCAGCCGGATGCAGCCGTACTGAGACGTCGGTGGCACGCTTGCGAAACTCCAGCCCTGCTCGTCGTTCATGATAGCCAGATGTGACGATAATGGCCGATTTGATGTGTTGCTGTTGGAAAATACTCGTAGTCTCAGCGGCATTTTGGCTGGTGTTTTGACTCGTGTCTTCGATGATAATCGCTTTTTCTGGCACGCCCGCATCGAGTGCGCGCTGCTTCATGACAGCAGCATTACTTGGGCTTGCAGGGTCGGCAGCTGCACCTGAAAAAATCAACAACGGCGCCCATTTGTTTTTGTAGAGATCGATCGCTTCGTCAGCACGCGCTGGAGTATCTCCGCCGCTCACTGCCACTACTGCATCAGCCGCAACACAGTCTGGACGCGATGGATCGGGCCTATGACCGCATTCTTTTAGGTCATCTGGAGAAAGAAACGCACCGACTGCCCAGGCTGAGGCCAAAAAAACCACCAGACAAGTGACAGCTATTCTTGCTCCTTTCATAGACCAATTCGCCTCTGTTCTGCTTGCACAACTTCGATAATCGCTGCCACCGCTCGCGTACACGTCTTCTCGTCTGTCAGCCTACCAAGAGTAATACGCAGGCTTCCATCGGCCACTGCATCAGCCAAACCAATGGCCGTCAGCACATGACTCCGCGTACCTTTGTTGGCGGCGCAGGCACTCCCTGTCGCAACTAGCACACCTCGTGTCTCGAGCATGAAAAGCAGTCGCTCGGCATCAAGGCCAGGAAATGACAATAGCAAATGGCTAGCGAGGCGCTTTTTTTGATTGCCGGAGACGACTGCGTCGGGAAAGGCAGCCAGCAGTTCAGATTGCATCTGATCTCGAAGAATATGGAGGCGTTTTGACTCGCTCCCAGCATGCTGCTGGGCCAGCTCGAGTGCCGTCGCAAACCCGATTACTCCTGCAACATGTTCGGTACCACTCCGCAAACCCCTCTCCTGGCCACCACCGACAAGCAGCGGCTTCAACGCCACCGTACTCGCTGTCCACAACAGCCCGACTTGCTTGGGGCCGTATATTTTTCCAGCATTGACCGTAAGTGCATCGACACCTAGACGCGCCACGTTTACGTCAAGCTGGCCAACACCTTGAGAAGCGTCACTGTGAAAATACAGAGGCATAGACTCCCCTGACTCAGCTCTGCGCCGTCGCTCGGCATGAACAATCGTCGCAATGTCTCGAAGTGGTTGAATCGTGCCGATCTCATTGTTGGCGAGCTGGATACTGATGAGCTCGGTGTCTGGTCGGAGCGCACGCTGGACGGCTTGTGCTGTAATCGTGCCTTTTTCGTCTGGACGAATGAGTGTGTGGCGGTGCAGACGTGCAGCCTCAAGTACCGCAGGATGCTCGATCGCACTCGTCACAACGTGTCCAGTGATACTCCCAAAAAGTAGGTTGATGGATTCAGTTGCTCCCGCAGTGAGTGTGACCTCATTTGCTGCACCACCGAGCGCAACAGCCAACCGATGACGAGCTTGCTCATACTGTCGCCGAACCAAAACTGCTGGAGCGTAGGGACTCGATGGGTTATAGAACTGTTCGGCAAAAAACGGCTGCATCGCCGCAAGCACACGATCGTCTAGCGGCGTGGCTGCGGCATGGTCGAGATAAATGAGTTTGGCGTGTTCCACTGCTTGTATTATACCGTAGCTACTACTCAGTGCGCCAACAGACACAAGAGCTTCGTGGCTCGCTGCCAGTTTGCCGACGCATCATCATGTTATGAGAGCTTTGTGCCTGTAGCGGGGTCACGGTTGTAAATTTTGCGAGCAACTTGCTCGTAGTAGAGGCGCACAGACAGACCAAAATTTCGCAGCTCATCGCCTTCTAGATAGCTATAGCGCGCGCCTTCTTGGACTTTGAGGACACCTTGGGTGTTTACCTCATAGCGAACTGTCGTGGCTTGCTTCTTTTTCTTGTTATCAAGCCATTCTTCGTACCAGATCCAAGTGTTTTCGTCGAGACAAAAAAACTCTCGTCGATGCCCTGTCGGAACAGGCCC
>CAZOOQ010000042.1:0-3845 GCA_964581485.1 uncultured Candidatus Saccharibacteria bacterium | reverse complement strand
ACCAGCACACGAGGTACTTGTGTCTGCTGCAGCATAATCTCACTCACCAACACATGATACAGTGTCGGCTCATCACGCCACGGCATATCGCGGTAGAGTTCGCGAGACTTCTCCCAGACCAATTGTTGAAATGCGGTGTTGTCCACGCTCAATCAATCACCAAGCCTTTTTTATATCGCCATCGATGGATACGGGCATATACGAACCGCTGTGTCGAATAGCTGTAATTTTGCCGCCTGCATTACGCTCATACTGAATCAGCTCACCAATATTATCGTAACTGCCAGCATCGATAATCTTAAGAGTTGCATCATCGACCACTTCGAGCTTGTCGACAGTGCCGAGAGGCCACCAGCTGTTAGGATAAATTACTCGTAATCCATTGCAGCTGGCAATAACCTCGCAAACTCCATGCAAGCCAACATAACGGCCTTCGTATTTTAGATGTTCAGGCTTTGGAGGCTCATCGCCAAACTCATCGATAATATCAATAAGCGATTTTGCTATTCCACCTGGAAGTGTTCCATGAGCATTTGTCAGCACAACGACAACCAATTTGTCTAATGGGTCAAAATAACTGCGAGTAACAAAGCCTGGAAAGCCTCCGCTGTGCCCTACAAGTGTTCGGCCCTTACGAGTAACGATATCGAGCCCAATCCCGTATGATTCATCGTCAATAGTTCCAACCGCTTTCCACGCACCATGCTGCATCTCGCGCTTTGACGCATCAGTTAGTAGCTTGCCAGAACCTACAATCTGCGCAGAGAAATACACGCACAAGTCTTCTGATGTTGAGCAAAACCCGGTTGCAGCGACCATCGCACTGGTGTTAATGTGAGGAAAAGCAAACCTCTCCTTGCTCAGTGCCTCGCGACTATAACCCGTCGCCAAGTCTAGTGAGACATCGTATTCGGGTACAGTATTTTTGAGCTTCAGTGGCGCAACAATATTTTCGGTGACATATTTTTCATAAGATAATCCACTCACCTTTTCAATCACCATCCCAAGTAGCGAATAGCCATAGTTTGAATACTTCAGTTTTTCGTTTGCATTCAGCGATAAGTCAGCTTCGAGAATTGCAGCTTTGAGTTGATCGACACTGGGAAACTCTCGTTTTAGTTGCCAATAATCCGCATCCATACCATCGCGAATTACCCCCGCGCTATGACTCAAGAGTTGTCGAATAGTGACAGTGCGCCACCGCTCGTCTTTGTGTTTTTTTAGCCAACTTAGATGCTTGGTTATCGGATCATCGAGCTGTAACTTTCCCTTCTCGGACAGCTGCATGACAGCTGTCGCGGTAAACGTCTTGCTATGCGACGCAACACGAAACACATGATCAGTCGTCATGGCAGTTTTACTCTCGATATTCGCCATCCCATATGCTTTGTTGAAAATTACTTTGCCATCTTTTGCTATTGCCACCACAAAGCCAGGGTATGTTTCCCATTTATGACGGAGAGTCAGCCAAGAGTCTATGAATTTGAGCGTATGCTTAGGAATTGTCTTCATGCCTCTAGTATACTACGCGCTCTACGTTAGCTTTTTTGCTTTGCGATCCAGTGCATCACGATCACTCCGGCGACCCAGTAAGGAATGAGGAAGAGAATTGTCTCGAGCGGTGCGCGGTTTGGTACGAGTACTGCGTAGGTGAAATAGAGATAGGCGATATACGGAATATATGTCAGCCAACCTTTCCAGTGAATCGGAAGGTAGCTACCGCGGATTGATTTGAACCAGATGTGTGATGAAGATTTTCGAGAGTGTTTCTTTTTTGCTGTCATGCGGCTAGTATACTAGATATCATGACTACATGGGAAGATTCGCTCGCACAGGGCACGAAATGGCTGGCTGCGCATGATGCACGTCTTGGTGCGATTATTGCCGAACATCCCCTACCTACGTTTCGTCCGCATCGGAACTACTATCAAGAATTGGTCGAAAGTATCATCAGTCAGCAGCTCAGCGTCAAGGCTGCCGCCAGCATCACCAAGCGATTCGTCGCACATTTTGGTCACTTCCCAGAGCCACTGGAAATTATCGCATCCGACACCGAAGCCCTCCGCGGCTGTGGACTGAGTTACGCCAAAATTCGCTACATCCAGGACCTTGCACACCATGTGCTCGACGGCTCGATCAAATTTGACCACCTCGATGGATTGTCAAATAAGCAAATCGTCGACGAGCTGACTGCAGTCAAAGGCATCGGCGAATGGACCGTCCATATGTTTTTGCTCTTCTGCATGGGTCGGCTCGATGTCCTCGCCACAGGCGACCTCGGCATCCGTACCGCCATGCAGCGCCTCTATGAACTCCCAATACTGCCGAAGCCAGCCGAGATGCGCGCAGTCGCCGATACGCATCAATGGCACCCATACGAATCAATCGCTTGCTGGTATCTGTGGCAGTCGCTCGATAATGCGCCTAAGGTATGATGACCATATGAATATAATCACCTCGCTCGATCAGCATGAACTTGGCATGCATGAAGATACTGACCAAGTCATATCACGCACACGATTCGCCGCACGTGCGGTGCTGAAGAATGAAAATGACGAAATCGCACTCATGCGCTTCACTGCAAATGGGTCATACAAACTGCCCGGAGGCGGTATCGATGATGGCGAAGAAATCATAGCTGCATTGCATCGTGAGATTTTAGAAGAAACAGGATACAAAATCACAGGCATACAAAATCTTGGTATCGTCGAAGAAGATAGCTATTTTAGAGGCATGCACCAGACTTCCTATTGCTTCACCGCAACAGTTACTGACTTTGTCGGCACTAAACTTACCGACAAAGAAGAATCAGAGGGCATGAACCTCCGCTGGGCAAACGATATCAATGAGGCAATCACCTGGATTGAAAGTGGGCATCAACAAGATGAAGACGGTAGCGAAACAGGACTTGCGATGATGAAGCTGCGTGACATCGCCATACTCAAAGCCAGCCAACTAGCTAGCTAACATCACTCTGCACTCTTGATGATACTGTCTGTAACTCTAGAAATAGGTAGCGTACAGTCAATTAGAGCAGCGCCCTGCTCGATAAATCTTTCGTCATATTCTGCCTGATATCCAATAATACTCTCGAGTTCGCCTGGAGCCTTGCCATAATCATTTCCCTCTCGATTCAAAATTCTGTCTCGCAATGTCTGCTCGTCTGGATATTGCAGCAGAAACACTTTGTCAAACCACGGGGTATATTTGTATAAGTCATGAGCAGAACCAAACACAAAAACTGATTGCTCTGCGCTCCGTAAATATTCACTAAGCTTTTCGGCATTTAGTAGCCAGTCATGTTTCAGGATCATTACTTCATCTGCGGAATACACTGCCGGTGCACCCGTTTCACGATTTACCCAGTGCGCATAGCCTTCGTCGATATCAATCGTTTTGTAGCCTTTATCTCGAAAGGCATTCCGCAGTGTGCTCTTGCCAGTTCCTGCAATGCCAGTGACCAAATAGTGCTTCATAGTAACGTTAGAGGCCAAGTTCTTTAAGCTGCGAAGTCTCGACAGCGCTTGGGCTGTTCATCATGACATCGACGCCAGAGCCGTTTTTTGGAAAGGCGATGACTTCGCGAATGTTTTCTTCACCCGTGAGAACCATGAAGATACGGTCGATCCCAAAGGCGCAGCCGGCATGTGGTGGGGCGCCAAATTTGAAGGCGTTTAGCATGGCACCAAATTTATCTTCGACGTACTCGGGACTGTAATCGAGCAAACCAAAAACTTTGTAGAGCACTTCGGGGTTGTGATTGCGCACGCCGCCGCTACAGATTTCGTAACCGTTCATCACCATGTCATATTGGTCGGCTACAATATCCAGTTTATTCTCAGTTT
>CAZOOQ010000041.1:0-4055 GCA_964581485.1 uncultured Candidatus Saccharibacteria bacterium | reverse complement strand
CTACCGCCTGCTCCGTCACCCGCTGAGACAGGACGACCCTTGCCAGAGATGATACCGCTCGTGACGGTGTTTTGGTATTGACCAAGTGAATTACCAATCGCAATCACCTCCTGCCCAACCCGGACTGTCGACGAGTCACCAAGAGACGCCACGGCCAGGTCTTTGGCGCCATTCACTTTGAGGTAAGCGACGTCATTGAGCGGATCGGTACCGACAAGCGTCACGTCATCATAGGCCGTGCCGTCGGCGGTCACGATTTGCACTTTACTGGCACTATTCACAACGTGGCGATTGGTCAAAATATACCCATCCTTGCTGACCACAATCCCTGTGCCAGCCGCTTGCTGAGAGGCGGCACCAAATATCGTTTGCGTAGTGACGTTTGTCACGATTGAGACAACGCTTGGGGAGACTTTGTCGGCAACTGAAGTGATGATGTCTTCTTGGCTGGTTTTCCGGAGATTGCCATCATCCACCACACCAGGGCGCTCAGTCACCGCTGCGCGGTTGGTTTGCGTATAGTTGTAGGCGAACAGGGCGATAACACCGATAATGATACCGAAGACCAGCAGGATTAAACCAACAAATGTCGCTTTCAGTGTCGTCGTAATACTTGGTTTTTTTCGTTCGTTAGCCATGACTTCCTCCCTTTATAGCGTACTTGTGCCATTGATTAGGGCCAACACATACACGACAACGATAACACCAGTCGTCAGTAGTATCGGCGGCAAGACGTCCTGCCGACGCACCACACCGTGCTTGTGGTAGCTCGCAAATGCCCTCTCGGCCACAAAACTAAATAGTGTCAAAAATAGCGCCAGTTGCGAAAATTGAATCGTACCAAACCCAGGCAGCGGATAGGCAATCATCCAATGGAATCCGATCCATGCCATCTCGGCAAATAGCGCACCAGCTACGAGGCTGTAGATTGTCGTCAGCGGCTCATCGTAACTACCGAGCACGTGACGAATCGCCACGAAACCAATCACCCACATCGAGAGAACAAACAGTGCGACATCCCATCCAAATGAGACCATCGATAGTGCGGTCGTGCCCAAGAAAATCGCAGTCCCCGCCTGCAGCGAGACAAAACTGCGCTTTGAGCGCGGCTTGACGAGCAACAACCAGGCGATGTAGAGTATCGTCAACACAATCTGAACACCGAGCGAACCACTAGCGCCGTAGAGCAGTATGACGACACTCACCCCGACGATAATATCGACCATGTTGGCGACGAGATTGGCAAACCAAAATCGCGGACGTACGGCAAGCGCACGCCACTTGCTCAGCAGCACGACACCGAGTGCAAGCCACGGCGACTGACCAATCAACACAAGTACCAGCACAGCGACTGCCAGCGCTACATTGAGAGAAACATAGGCCGCTTCACTGACTTTTGAGCGTCGCTTGTGGGCTTTGAGTAAATCCATATCTTGACGTATTATACCACAGCTAGTTGGTGTTTGCAGTGGTATCGACAGAGGTCGTCGGCGATACGATGATGATGACAAAATCAGTCGTCTCAGGCACCTGGAACGGCATGTCAGTTGGCACTTTTACGTCAGTCGAAAAGAGCGATTGCAGTTTGGCAACTGTCAGTGGCTGCTTGCCTTTTGGGTCCACCTGGAAGACGGTGTTCGTCGTATAGGTACCTTGCGGGGCATTACCTACCAGGTCGACAGTGAGGCCGAGCTCGGTCAAGCGATCGGCTTCACGCTGGGCGGCACCGGCTACACCAGACGCATTGAGTACAGTGACATGCGCATCTTCTTTTGAAAGTCCTGTGGCATAGATTTTTTTCTGCAAAAAGGCGCGCAACTGCCCGTAAGTATAGAGTCCTGCGGCGGGCTGGCCAGCAGCGGTCATGATCTGATCCTCAAGGAGATTGACGCTCTGTATTGCACTTGTCGGTATGTCACTTGCGAGCGACACGAGTGTACGGATTTCACTTGTTTCAAAATTTGTCTTGAAATTATCGCCAATAGCGTCCATCAGCTTTGTGACCTTAGAGATGTCGCTAAGCGTACCTGTACTGAGTGCTTTTTCGCGGATAGCAACGATGATTTTTTGCTGGTTTTGTTCACGGTCAAAGTTCGAATTGCCTAGTCCATAGGTCGGCTCAGCATCGCCGCGCGCCTGGGCAAGATACAGCGCATGTTCGGCATCAAGCACTGCTGGTCCATTTGAGTAGTCGATGAAGTGACCGTTTGGCGGGCAGTTCTTTTTCATCGTCGCGAGACTTGCGTAGGCATTGCCACCCTTGCATTTCCAATCAAAGTTGCTATCCATCACTCCTGGCGCACCGCCACTGCCTTGTATATGGACTGTGATGGGACCGATTGCATTGACAACATCGCGCATCACGGAATAATTCACGTGTGCACTGTACTGAATATCCATACCGAGGATATCTCCGATGAGTTTTCGCGTTTCTGCTTGGCGCTTATCCTCTGCCGCACTGTCCGTTCCAGTATCAACACAACTAAAGAATGCGTTTATCTTGCCAGCGTACCCCGGTGTACATGCCATACCGTATTTTACTTCGAGATCACGCGGGATACTGACGAGATACGCATTTTTGTTTTTCTGATCGATACTCACCACCATAATTGAGTCGGTGAGATCGCCACCTGGATGCCCAGGATCATCCTCGGAGGTGCCGACAATCAAGATGTTCGTTCGGCCTTTTGTGTCTTGCTGCAAGGACTTGTGCTGCACAAGACCAAAAATATCGCCCTTAAACACCGAGTTGCTTGTCTGAATTGCTTTGAGCCCCAGCCACCCCCCTGCCGCGAGTACACCGCACAGCAGCAAGATGCCCAATACCTTGAATATCAGACGGCGGCGAGCAACGAGCGTGCCGCGCTTGGCGGGCGCTTTCGTCTGTGCCTGCTCCGTATCAATCTCACGCAACGAGTCGTCCACGTCGGTGCGGCGAATACCTTTGGCCGACTGACGCGAAATGCCATGTTGGGTTTGCTCGAGACCTTTGTTTCCGTCATTGGTATGGAGGCGACCCTCGCTCACGTCTCGCCGCTGCAAACCAGAAGAAACAGGAGGGAGCTTGCGATCTTCTTGATGCAAAGCGCTCCCGATTGTACCTGGCGAACGACGCGGCACGAAGCCATCTATTTTCGGTTTCTTTGTCATTACTTCCCTCTACTATAGCGAAAAAAGCCTATTTTTAAAATACAGAAACCACTCATGTTTTGCTAGGCGCGCGCCTCACACTCCTGTATAGTAAGTGCAATGGAAGCTAGTTTTCTCACGCGTCATCCAAAAATCAAAGACGCTCTCAGTTTTGCAGTCTTCATCACAATCGTCTTTGTCGGAACTGTACTCATCAACACTTTTATCTTTCGTAGTTTTTCGGTCTCCGGGCATAGCATGGACAAAACGCTCAGTGATGGTGACCGACTGATTGTCAACCGCTTGCCGATCACCGCGTCGCAAGTGAAAAACAAGTCCTATGTGCCAGAGCGTGGGCAAATTATTGTCTTCAAGAATCCGCGCTTTGCGGCTGGTATGGCCGATGAATACATCGTCAAGCGCGTGATTGCTTTTCCTGGCGAGAGAGTCACGGTCAAAGACGGCGTACTGACTGTCTACAATGCCGAACACCCAGAAGGCTACCATCCCGACGATACGTACCGCAAAAATGGCGTCGGTCCACAATTGCCTGTCAGTGGTGATGGTCTCGACACTGTCGTACCAGATGGCACTATATTTGTTTGTGGCGACAACCGCATCGACGGACACTCCTACGACTCGCGCAGCGGTCTCGGCACGATTCCCTCCTTCGATATTGTCGGGCCTGTCTCGATACGGATTTGGCCGCTACCGGCGTTTAGTTTGTTTTAATTGTTTTGTTCGCAGTACATCACATTCCTTCTTTTTCTTTTGCCAAAGAAGCAAGCCAATCCTTACTTTTTTACAAAAAGTAACAAATCACCTGTTCTTTTTTGCCAAAGAACCAAAAGGCCTTCTTTTGTCGCAAAAGAAGCAAGCCACGTCCCGCGGCCCCGAAAGTCAGGCTCGTGAGCATAGCTCACAGA
>CAZOOQ010000040.1:0-4088 GCA_964581485.1 uncultured Candidatus Saccharibacteria bacterium | reverse complement strand
AACGCCAAAAAAGCCGCAAAAGCCGACAGCTAGTCAGCTAGTCTACCAAAAAACCTGCCTACACCGGGCAGGTTTTTGAGTGTGGTACACTACATTCACTATGCAACCAACAAACGAACAAGCCCCAGTACAGCAATACCCACCTACTCAGCCGACCTATACGCCTGAGCAAGTAGAGCAAATTCGACGCACCAACAAAAAGAAGCTTATGTGGGGTATTATTTGCCTCGTAGGTCCTATCGGTTTGCTTGTGGTCACGATACTAGGCTATGCCATCATCAACTTCATCTCAGGTGCCGCTGCGCCTGACTCTACCGGCGGATTCGGTGAGGTCAGTCCTGCAAAAACTATAGGAAACGTCGTGCTATTTCTCACCGGCGCTGTCAGCGTACTCACCATGCTGCCAGGTATAATCGGCGGTATCATCCTCATCGCTACGCGCAAGAAAATCTAACTAATCTCATAGAGGTATTCATGGAACAAGCCCCCACCCCCACTGAGCCCACTACAATCCTACCGCGCACTATATCTGCAGTTGTTCTTATTTTCGTCTGCATGTGCCTCTGGGGTTTAGCTTTCATGCTCATGATGACCCATGGTGTCCCTGCCTATTTGCCACTAGCAGTGCTACTGTTTTCGTTTGTCGTGCTTGGTGGGCTTGCATTGATATTTATGAGAAAACCTAGCAACCCTACTCCACGCTACTCAGCCACAGAGCAACCGCTCGCTAGCCAACAGCTTGCAGATACAGCAGCACAAGTCGAACAACAGCGTCGCACTAACAAAAAACAGCTGGTTTGGGGGATTGCCTGTATCATGCTGCCAGTTACTCTATTTGCGATCGCAACACTTGGTAGTGTAGTTATGGGCAGTGTTGCCAGCAGCTATCTATCTAGCATCACACAGCAAGATAGCGGTGCGCTTGAGCCGAGTCCAATTTATATTATTGCTAGTATGGTTATTTCTTTGATTCAGATAGTAGGATTCATAGGCTTACTGCCAGGTATAATCGGCGGCATCATACTCATCCGCCACTCGCAAAAAAATCTAGCCCCACCTCTATAATTTTCACCTCAAAAATGCTATACTACTCTTTGATATGCCAAAAATTAATCTCGATATTAGCGAACTAAAAGCCGAGCAGCAAGCGCTCGGTGAGTTTTTGGCGCAGCCCGATGCTTATAGCGACCCTGATTTCAGCAGCAAAAACCGTCGCCTGACCGAGCTGGAGAGTGTCATCGCAAAGGCCCAAGAGCGCGCGACGCTCGAGAGTAATCTGGTCGAGGCACGCGAACTCGCAAATGGCGGCGATGAGCTGGCCGAGCTCGCCAAGCTCGAGATTGCCGAGTCTGAGGAGCGCCTCGCATCGCTCGAAGAAGAACTCTTCATCATGCTCACCCCAAAAGACCCAAATGACGAGAAAAACATCATCATCGAAATCCGTGCCGGTGCCGGCGGCGACGAAGCCTCACTCTTTGGGGCCGAGCTTTACCGCATGTACCTCCGCTGGTGCGAAGCCCACGGCTACAAAACTGAGCTCATGAGCGAAAGCCCGAACGACACTGGCGGCTACAAAGAAGTGATCTTCATGATTCGCGGCGATGCACCGTATGCCCACCTGAAGTTCGAGTCTGGCGTGCACCGCGTGCAGCGCGTGCCGGTGACGGAGAGCCAAGGTCGCATCCATACCAGCACCGTCACAGTAGCTGTGCTACCGGAAGCCGTCGAGACTGATGTCGAAATCGGTCCAAACGACCTACGTGTCGATGTCTACCGCGCTGGCGGTCATGGTGGCCAGAGCGTCAACACCACCGACTCCGCCGTGCGTATCACTCACCTGCCGACCGGTCTCGTCGTCCAGAACCAAGACGAGAAATCACAAATCAAGAACAAAGAAAAAGCCATGAGCGTGCTGCGCTCACGACTCCTCCAGATGAAAATCGACGAAGAAAATGCCAAACTCACCGCCGAACGTCGCAACCTCATCGGCAGCGGCGACCGTAGCGAAAAGATTCGCACCTACAACTTCCCCCAAGACCGTATCACCGACCACCGCATCGGCTACAGCCGCAGCGGCATCCCCCAGGCGATGAACGGTGATATCGACGACCTCATCGAGCGCTTGCAATCAGCCGAGCGCGAGCTCAAAGCGCAAGGTGCGGAAAGCTAATTTGCAGTAGATATCGCTTAAGTGTCAATATTTAATGGTTTGAAGAGGTTTTTTCCATACTTTTTTTGAGCTCTGCTAACCTAGCGACCTTACCAGTTGTCAACTCCATGCCAGTAACAGCTGGGTCATACAAGCCAAGCTTTCGCCCTATCTTGCCTAAGAATCGGTTACGACGAGTATTGCTGGCCTCCTCAAGCTGCCTATCAAGCTCATCAATGGGAGATTCAGCATTCTTGATTGCGGAGAGCTCTGCGACCCTGCCGGTTGTCAACTCCATGCCAGTAACAGCTGGGTCATACAAGCCAAGCTTTCGCCCTATCTTGCCTAAGAATCGGTTACGACGAGTATTGCTGGCC
This sequence comes from uncultured Candidatus Saccharibacteria bacterium, assembly GCA_964581485.1. Lineage (GTDB taxonomy): Bacteria > Patescibacteriota > Saccharimonadia > Saccharimonadales > Saccharimonadaceae > Saccharimonas. Next base: position 1,562 of record CAZOOQ010000040.1, on the reverse strand, counting down.
TCCTCAAGCTGCCTATCAAGCTCAGAGACATCACTTGTAGGTAAATCTTTATCAATATGTTCGCTAGAAGTTGACGGAAAGTGCTCTTTCATCGTGGTGGTTCCTTTGTTTGTTTTTTATGAGTTATGCTCTACAATATAGCACAGAATGATGAAAAAGTCAAGTATCACTCCTATCCGCATCTGGCTGCGCGATGCTGCTGAGCAGTTGGCGAGTGCAGGGATTCCAAGCGCACTCCTCGACGCGGAGATCATCTTGGCACATACGCTGCGCAAGAGTCGGACATGGCTACACGCGCATGATGATGAAATATTGACTCCTCGTGAATTAGAGATTGCTGGCGCGCGACTCGACCTCCGGCTCGATCGCACCCCTATCGCGTACATCATCGGGCACAAGGAGTTTTATGGTCGGCTATTTAAAGTCTCGCCGAGTGTGCTGATACCCCGACCGGAATCTGAAACTATTATCGAACTGCTCAAAAATCTCTGCGACGGTTCGCGGCAGACGCTCATCGATGTCGGCACCGGCAGCGGCTGCCTGGGCATCACTGCCAAGCTCGAACATCCTGAGCTCGAAGTCACACTCACTGATATCAGCCACCATGCGCTCAATATTGCAGAAAAAAATGCCGAAGCGCTTGGGGCGCAGGTAGCATGTATCAAAAATAACCTGCTCGCACCAAATCAGCAATTGCCGCCGCGCGCCGATATCATCATTGCCAACCTGCCCTACGTCGACCGCGAATGGGAGCGCTCACCAGAAACAAACTACGAGCCAGAGCTGGCGCTTTTTGCCGAAAGAAAAGGCATAGCGCTGATTGAACGGCTACTCAGCGAAGCGCCCACGTACCTCGCGGCTGGCGGTCACCTGCTGCTCGAAGCCGACCCTGTGCAGCACGAGAATATCATTTCTCATGCAGTATTGCTTGGCTATCAACATATCGTCACAACAGACTACTGTGTGGTGCTGAGGCTATCGTAGTTAGGAATTGGCGGGATATGCGGCGAGAGTGACTTTCATAGTCTGGGTGCCGCTACCTCTTGTGACTGTTAACTCAATCGTATCGCCTGGTGCATACTCACCAATCATACTCGATACGCCGCCCTGCTGACCTACTGACAGCCCGTTAATCTTGGTGATGATATCTTTGTCCTTGATGCCTGCTTTGTCGGCAGGACCGCCAGCAATAACTGCGCTAGCGCTACCATCAGAAGTGACGTAAGCACCTTTGGTGGTAGTGAGATTGTACTGTTTGGCAACAGCTGGGGTAAGTGGAACGTAGCGTAGACCAAGATACGAGCGCTGCACTCCCTTGCCTGCGAGCACCATCTTGAGCGTACCCTTGGTGGCATTGATTGGAATCGCAAATCCAATCCCTTGCGCGTTTGCCGCCACAGCAGTGTTCATACCGATCACTTGTCCGGTCGTGTTGAGGAGCGGCCCACCAGAGTTGCCAGGGTTTATCGCAGCGTCAGTCTGCAGAAGGTCAGTCAGAGACTCAGTACTACCGCCTGCTCCGTCACCCGCTGAGACAGGACGACCCTTGCCAGAGATGATAC
>CAZOOQ010000039.1:0-4125 GCA_964581485.1 uncultured Candidatus Saccharibacteria bacterium | reverse complement strand
CGGGTTCAAGTCCCGCCCGGCCCACCAATATAGTTTTTAAACGCCAGACAGCGGCCACGGAATGGCCTTCTGCGCCAAAATCTTGTGTCCTCCGGGACGTGCTGGTTCGTGGAGGCAGAGGAGTAGAAATAAGCTTGCTTGATTTCTGCGACGAAACGAAAGAGCGGAGCGATAGTCCGGTCTGCGGTACCAGATACAGCCTGATGCAAGCATCGCTCCGTTCTTGTCGGCAAAACTCAGTTGCATCTCGACCATAGCCGATATGACAGCGCTCCTGTATACTAGAGAGAGAAATTTCATCATGCGCCCAGAAGATAACCGACAACAAGCGTCAATAGTGGTACCGCCGCGTCAGTCGACGGATTTTGGTGCGTCTGATGCTGCCGGGCAGGATGCGGCTGCAGATGTCGTACGGGGTCAAATCGACGCCATCTACGGCGGCGATCCGAACCTCACGACTGAAGTAGAGCAACCTACATCAGCAGCGTCTGCTACACCAGTACCGGCACCCGCTCAGCCGCAGCCATCACCAGCAAGCGGTAACCTCCAGTACGACCACCAGCAGTCAGCTACCACCAACCCTTATGAACGTAGTCATGATCCTCTGCAGCGTAATATCCAACCCAATACTTGGGACAAATACCACAGCGCCTGGCAGAGCTACTATCAGCAGTACTACCAGCGCTACTATGCCGGAGAGGTCCACGCCACCAAGCAGACACTCGAAGCCGAAAAAGCTAAGCTGCAACAGGAAGAAAACACGCTCACTCCTGACGAGGCAATGTACGACCTACGCGGTAAGCTCCGTCAACAGATTGAGACCAAAGCAAAAGAAGTCAAAAAAAGCCGACACTTCGTACCAGCAATTTCGGCAGTACTCGTCATGCTGGTGTTTCTCTTTCTCCAATACAACCAAGTGATTTTCGCAAACGTGGCTGCCTACATGAGCCCTGGCGACATGGACCCCTCGACACTCATCGTTGACCCGGCAGCAAATGTCGATGTTGGCCCAGAAGCCAAGCTTATCATCCCGAAAATCTCGGTTCAGGTACCGATAGTCTGGGACGCAGTAGCTGCCGACCAAAAGTCACTCAATGCTGCCATGGACAAAGGTATTGCGTGGTTCAACATACCAGGAGCGAGTGCCAAGCCGGGTGAGAAGGGGAATTTCGTACTCTCTGGACACAGTAGCAATGACTGGACCGGTGGTGGTGAATACAAGTTTATCTTTGCACGCCTCGAGCAGCTCAAAGAAGGCGATACGATCTATGCCAACTACAACAGCAAACGCTACACCTACACCGTGACGAGCATGAAAGTCGTTAAGCCAACTGACGTTCAGGCGCTCGTAGGTGACGAGAGCAAGCCACGTATGACGCTCATCACCTGTACGCCGCTCGGCACTGCGCTCAACCGCCTCTTAGTTTTTGCCGACCAAGTCAGTCCTGACCCAAATGCCGCAACAGCAACTGAGACAAAAAATACCGACGCCGCCTCAAAAGCCACCAAGATGCCGAGTAATTCGCCAACGTTCCTTGAACGCCTCTTTGGGCTAGGTAGCTAGTCTACCAACAGTTTCGTGCGTACGAGCGCCGACCCGCCTGTGGTAGTCGCAACGTGATAGATGTACTTGTCTCCGCTAGCAATAAATATTGGTAGATCTGCTGAATCCTTGACGGAAATAATCTGGTCGTTAGTGCCATCAAAGTCCGCGAACCGCGCCGATCCACCGACAGAACTTGCCACATGGTAGCCGTCAACCCAATCAACCGCACGAGTCGGGGCTGCAGTAAACAGTAGTGTTGCAGGCTGCAGCAGCTCTAGATCATACGTCACTAGCTGAGCGCCTTTTTGTACATAAGCAAATCGGTTTTCGCCAGGAGAAAACCCTGCATAATCCGCCCCTTGCGCCGTCGGCAAGAGCGCAAGACGCTTCAGTGTGAGCGTATCTTGGCTGTCGCTCGGTGGGACTGTACCCGTGAGAACTTCGGTTGTCTCACCAGAGGTAATGAGTGCGTAATTGGTATTATAATAACGACCAAATCGCAACAAGAAACTCGACTTGCTAGCCGCCTGACTACGAACAACTTTTGGCTTTGAGGCACCGACTGTGAGGTAGCCTACGTGCCGCATGTGCGCCGCATCAGGCAAGGTATCGTAGGTCAATGTCGAGCGATCGAACTGCTGAAAATCAGCGACGTTGCTCAGGAGCGGGCCACTCAGAGTTTTTGCCGCGATATTTGCCTGACGCACCTCATTTGTCGTGGTCAAAACATACAAGATATTACTATCTGCATACGAAAACAGTGCCTTTTTTGCCGAAACACCGAGGAGAGTGGAAATGTTCTGTACCTGGGCAGTATCGCGTCGATCAAGCACCAGATACTCTGACGTGTCGCCAAAACTATGCTGGACCAATACCCATTGGTTGTCCTTGTCCCAGGAGAGAACAGCAAATGACTGCTGGGTGCCTTCGGGAGGTGCCGTATAGCTCGTTGATGGGAGTGTCATGGTCGTCACAGCAGGCGTATCGTCGCCGACAGCTACAAATGTCACGGTCGGACTCGTCGATACGCTGGTGTACGCCAGATACTTTTTATTGGGTGACACGGCCATACTCGAGATAGTTGATGCTTTTGCCACAGTGCTATGCTGTAGTGAAACCGGTAGCATACGGGCATAGTTTAGCCACAATACGGCACCTGGCTTGACGACGACATCCTTCTGCCACTGATTATAGCCATCTCTCTTTAGCGTGACGGTGTGCTGTCCAGCTGAGGCAGTGATTTTGCTTGGTGTCCTATTTGCCAACTGGATCGTGTTGAGCATCACTGTCGCACCAGCGGGGCGTGAGTCAAACTGCACGAGACCGCCTTGCTCAACTTTACCGTCATAGCGGTTGAACCGATAACCCAGTAGTATGAGCACCAGTACAGCGACAATAGCTACGACCGCACACGTCATGAGGGTATACACAAAAACCAGCTGGGCTCGTTGGCGGCGTTTGCTTTTCTTCTGATGCATATAGTATGCATTATACACCAGGGAAACTCGTCTCGTGATAGCGCTCTTGTCAAGTGTGTCTCCGTCCATTATGATAAAGGTAAGCACGAGCGGGGTAGCTCGATGATATAAGGGGAATTATGACGAAAAAAACAGTGGTAATTAATGGCACAGTGTATGATCACTCGACAGGCATGCCTTTGCGCGCAGAGCGTGGCCAGGACAACCCTCGTCGTCATGCCGCTCAGTCAGTCCATGCCTCGCTACAAAAATCAAAGACGCTCAACCGCAAGTACGTCCGCCTGGAGAAAAAACAGGTAAAAGAGGTAGCGGCCACAGCGCATCAGTCTACTCCAGTCAAAGTCAAAACTCCTGCTACCCAGGAGGCTAAGCCCGCAGCAACACCTGCAGTACTGGTGCGACGCAAAGCACCTAATGTTCCCTCGGTGACAGTCGCGCGCAGCCCGCAGATCCATCGCTTCGCAAAATCAGCTGCGCCAACACCTAAAAAAGCGCCCACTATGCAGGATATCGCGCCAGCACCTCATCATCTCCTCCAAAAAGTCGCGGCACACTCGACCAAGCCTGTCGCACGCGCCGTCAAACCATCGCAGATTCTCAAGCAAGAGGCACTTCATCATGCCACCAATGCCATGCCGAGCAAGCGTGCAAAAGATGTCAAGCAACCACACATCACGCCGCTCAGACGAGTATTTAGCGTCATGTCGGGTGCATTTGCGCTCCTCCTGCTCGGTGGGTACTTCACGTATCTCAATATGCCAGCCATCAGCACTCGCGTGGCGGCTGCACAGGCTGGTATTAACGCCAATTATCCTGCGTATCGCCCCTCAGGCTATAGTCTCAGCGGACCGGTTGCCTATCAGCAGGGCAATGTCACCATGAAATTCGCCGCCAATGCCGGACCACAGACCTATACAGTTAGCCAAACCAAATCCGGCTGGGACTCATCGGCGGTACTCGAAAACTACGTCTCCCCAAAGACTGGCGACGACTACACGACAAATTCTGTCAATGGACTCACTATCTACACCTACGGCGGCAACGCCGCCTGGGTAAACAAGGGTATACTCTACACTATTACCGGCAATGCGCCGCTCTCAA
>CAZOOQ010000038.1:0-4616 GCA_964581485.1 uncultured Candidatus Saccharibacteria bacterium | reverse complement strand
AAAAAGTAGGCGTGTCTTTTGTTTCTTTTCTACGAAAAGAGAAAAGAAAGGATTTTGTTTGTTTTGTTTCTTTGGCAAAAGATGCCCTCACGTGCAACACTAACGCAACTAGCGTATACTAAAGACACAACGTACAAACGGAGGTGATCACCGACTATGAGTATGAGTATCAAGCAAATCGAAGGCATCGGGGAGAAGTATGCCGAGCGGCTGTCGACCGTTGGTATACGGACAGTCGATCAGCTGCTAGAGCAGGCTTCGACGGCAGCTGCACGCATGCGCCTGGCGGATGAGACGCAGCTCGGTGTTGAGCAAGTGACGCAGTGGACACACCAAGCAGACCTCATGCGTATCAACGGCGTGGGGCCGGAATTTTCGGAGCTGCTCGTTCGAGCGGGGGTTGTGACGGTGCCGAAGCTGGCTTTCCGCAGCGCTGAGAGTTTGCACGAAGAACTTGTCCGCTGCAACGATGACCATGGGCTCGTGCGGCGGGTGCCGTCAGCGACAGAACTACACGCCATGATTACACAGGCAAAGACACTGCCAAAAATTATTCGTCACTAATCTATCTAATAAAGGAGTATTTCATGGACCTCACCTCACTCATCGGCGATGTTGTCAAAGGCAATGTCGCAGAAAAAATCGGCAAATCAACTGGCACTGACCAGCAAACAGTCGAAAAAGTCATCCAGGCTGGACTGCCAGTCATCCTCGGACAAATGGCAAAAAATACTTCTAAGGAAGATGGCGCAGCTGCGCTGGATGCTGCCGTCGAGAAGGACCACACTGGAGGATCGCTGCTCGAGAGCCTTGGTACACTCTTTGCAGGTGGCGACAAAAACTCCGACGGCGACAAAATTCTTGGGCATGTATTTGGCAAGAAGCAGACTACGGCAAATCAAAACATTGCTGCAAAGTCAGGGGTAGATGCCGCAACCGTCGCCAAGATTTTGACTTTCCTAGCACCCCTCGTCATGGCGTATCTTGGCAAAAAGAAAACCGCCGACAATATCGATGCTGGTGGTCTGTCTGAGATGCTCGGCAAACAGACTGATGGGGGCGGAAGCCCATTGACGCAGGTTGCGACAGCGATGCTCGACAAGAACAAAGACGGCAACGTTGTCGATGATCTTCTCGGTGGCTTGTTCAAGCGCAACTAATACGAAACAGTACTGCCGAGCCCGTACATACAAATCATATTCTTGCCACTACTAGAAGCAGCTGCACTAGACGTCAGGCTAGAGTCGCCAATCTTTGCTGGGCAGGCTTGCCCTGCATCGAGCGTGAGGACAAGCTGTGCTGTATTTGCAGTCGAATTGACAACATAGCTCAAGCCTCGGTACCAAGAAGTACCAGAGTTTACCGCACTCACCATGGCAGGCGAAGGGTATCCAGACATGTATTTTGCAAGCAAGGTCATGAAACTACTGTTGATGACGATATTAACCCCGCCGTTTTGATAGCACTGTGCAGTACCCGTCGTGGCAGTACCCGTTGAACCGTATTTATAGTCATCTGCCCCCAGGCAGCTGTTCATCGTCGGTAGCCCTCCGGTCCGGGCTTTATACATCATGAGTGCTTTTATCCACTGCGTGGCGGCGCTGGTGGTCTGAGCGCTGCGGGCGCGTTGTTGAGAGCCGTTGTAGGTAGCCAGTGTGATGACTGCGAGTATACCAATAATAACCACCACCACCAGAATTTCGACAACCGTGAAGCCGCTCGTGCTTTTTCTCATGAGCCTAGTATAGCATGGGGTCAGTCGCAGTCGATACGGTATACTAAAGACACATGAAACGACGCGTTGCAACACACGGCCAGCACTTTTTGCGTGATCCGCACCTGATTGCGGAGCTCGTCGGTCATAGTAATGTGCGCAAAAACGACACCGTACTCGATATCGGTGCTGGTAGTGGTGCGATTACGGCGGTGCTGAGCAAACGAGTCAAGCAAGTTATTGCCTATGAGGCGGATGCGGGCGCTTTTGCGATTTTGGAGCGAAATATGGGCCAAGTGCCAAATGTAACGCTTTGCCAAGGAGACTTTTTGAGTGGAGCGTTGCCGAGTCAGGCGTACAAGGTCTTCGCCAATATCCCTTTTCATCTCAGCTCCCCTATCGTCCATCGTCTCATCGAGGCGGAGTTGCCGCCAAAAGCTATCTATTTGATTGTCCAAAAGCAATTCGCACGCAAGCTACTGGCCGACAATCAATCATTTACCAGTCAGCTTGGAGCGGCGATAGCACCATGGTGGAGTGCGCGTATCCGGCGACCGCTCAAAAAGACTGATTTTTGGCCACACCCAGCAGTCGATACGGTGCTACTCGAGATCAAGCAGCGCGCGGAGCCACTGCTGCCACCCGCCGAACGACCAGACTATGTTGATTTCATCACGAATTGCTATACCAATCAAACCTATTTCATGCATCTCAAAAAAGGCACGCTCAACCCCGAGAAGCGTCCTTCTCAGCTCAGTGCTGAGCAATGGGTGACGCTCTATCGCAGTCAGGCCACTTAAGTCCGTAGAACTTCTAGTAGCCGGTCGACTGATTCGTGCAAGGTGAATTCCCTCTTGGCATAGTCGCGTTCTCTTTTTGTCGCTTGACCGAGGGCCACGGCTTGTTTGATACCAGTGAGGAGCGCGAGAGGGCTGCGCGGTTCGACAAGAGTCAAGAGGCCGCAGTTTGTCTCGGGCAGCCCGCCGACATTGCTGGCGACCACGCGACACCCCGCGTGCTGGGCTTCGATCGAGAGCATGCCAAATGGCTCGGCAAATACCGACGGCATCATGAGGATGTCGCTATGGGCGAGTAGTACCGCCATATCTTTGACCGATTTTTGGGCAGGAATGAGCTTCGCGTATGGATAGTCCTGCAGCATACGCGCGATTTCCCGACCCGTATCAACGTGCAGGCCTGCCGTGACGAGGCTGACTGCATAACCATTGTGTTGCATATCTTTGCTATGCATCATTTCGAGGATAGTGTAGATGCCTTTTTCAGGGTGAAACCGTCCCGCGAAGATGATACGTGTGCGCTTCGTTGGTTTGCTACGCCCTACACTGCCAAAAATTGGGTCAGCAAATGGCAGCACGATATGGATACGCGCATACGGAATGTTGAGATACAGTGCCCACTGTTGCCCGCTATAGATACTTGTCGCAATGATGGTTTTGTCGACGATATATTGCTGATAGCGAGCTCGGTCAGCTTTTTTGGGGATAGAGCAATGGAGGATAATCGTTGCTTTGTGACGCGTGGGCACTTCATATGCTTTGTTGACGAAGACCACAGTACCGGGCAGTTCGCTGATTTGCTTCTCGTCGCTCAGCGAAACAAATGGGATGTCAGTGAAGTCTTGCCTGCCATCTTTTGTGCCGTGGCCCAGCGTGACGACTTGCGCGTCAATCCCCCGCCTGCGCAGTTCACGTATGTGGCCTGCAGTGTAGGTTTCAGAGCCGCCAGTGCCGGCAACCATCGGCTCGCCAGGGGGCCAGATAAATGAAATCATGAAAGAGTCTCCTTTGGAGTTAAGGGGTATAGAGCCAAAGGACTGTAAGAGAATGTATTTGTGCTACGAAATAGCGTCTTAGAATGATCTAGCTGAGACTAATTATACCACGTAGTATGAAAAGACTAGATATATTGCGAGAAATATGATAAAATATTTTTTGATCCATTCCCTATCAGTGAGGTGGTTATCATGCAGGAAGCCTGGTGGCTCTACGGATTGATCGCACTTGGCTGTGTGCTGCTCTTCCTTCTGGTGAAGGTGGTTGAGCACAAGGTCATGAAGGAGGGCGACAGTTTGGATATGTTATCCTTCGCTGTCGGTTTCCTCGGCTTTCTCTTTGCTCTCAAAGCATTGGATACGCTGAAATTCTTCGGCTAAGTAGCCGTACTGCCTATTCCCTACGTCGAGCGAATGCCTGCTCCGTGAGGAGTGGGCATTTTGCTTAGGTGACGAGAGCTCACCTGGAGAACGATTCTTCAGATTTGGAGAAATATTGTGTAATATGATAATGCCACGTTGGCGAAAGTGCCGGGCTGCACATTTACTTTCGAGTGATAAGGTATGTCTTGGATGAGGGATTCGAGTACTGATTTCTGGGTGGGATGCAGGGATGTCGCTCGCTCTGCTCGCTCCTCCGCTTGCTTGAAAAATGAGCAAGCTAATTTTTCTGCACAGCGCTACGCCGAACCACCGAATGATTTGATGAAGGGATTCGACCAGCGTTCCGCTGGCGCGAAAGTCAGTCAGATGAGCATAGCTCATCTGTGACATTTCCTTGCGAAATGCCCCAGGCATTTCTCACCCCGAATGTGCTCGACAAAGTCGAGGCATTCGTGAGTTCGAATTCTGACTTCCGAATAAAGTAAAATCCCGTAGACATATATGCCTACGGGATTTTACTTGGCTGGGGTGGAGGGATATCGCTTCGCTCCTCCATCTCCTCGTCAAAACGCGAGCAAGCTCGTTTTTGATTTCGATCGCCTCCACCGAACCCCCGAAGTTTTGCTTCCAGCAAAACACATTCGGCGGTTCAAATCTCTCGAGCCAAGTAAAAACACCATCACAAGGACGGTGTTTTTACTTGGCTGGGGTGGAGGGATTCGAACC
>CAZOOQ010000037.1:0-5161 GCA_964581485.1 uncultured Candidatus Saccharibacteria bacterium | reverse complement strand
CATCAGTTTATTACAACAAAATCAATGCGAACGGTACACTCAACACATGGGTGCAGACCAGTAGCTTTGCATCTGGTCGCCTAAGCGGTGGCGGCAACTTCTCAGTCGTGTGGGGCGCCTACATCTACGTCTCTGGTGGCTGCAGCACCGTCAACGCCAGCGGCTACTGTTCATCAGTGCTGTCTGATACGCAAGTAGCTAGCATCAATACTGACGGAAGTGTCGGCAACTGGAATACCGTTGGTAATGTTTTCAGCCAACGATTCGGCCAAGGACTGTTTGCGTGGCGTGACGTGATTTATACGGTGGGTGGCTGTGCAGCTCAGAACCTCACGACTGGTGGATGCACGAACATGACCGACGCTATTCTCTACGGCTTAATTAACCGCGACGGCGATGCCTCAACGGTCGGTCAGTCCGCGCCCGTAGGCACAGCGCCCTGCTCTGGAGCAACTCCTCTAAACTGTAACTTTCCGAGCACGTATGTCGGCAATCTCCTTCATGCCTCAATCGTCGCCAACGGCTATCTCTATATTTTTGGCGGCTGTACCGACACTGCTTGCAACCCCAGTGGTGTCACGACGGGCGTCGCCTATGTCGCAATTAATTCAACGGGGCAAATGTCAAAGCCAGCCACCTGCCCCAACGGCACCTTCCAAAATACTATATGGTGCACCCAGACTACCAATGCGCTTCCTACTGCCGTTGCTGCAGCTAGCCCAGTATTGTTCAACAATCGAATTTATCTTATCGGTGGCTTGACCGGAAACAGCAATACAAACGCCATCATGTATGCTCCGTTAAATAACGATGGCAGTACCGGCGCATGGTCGCAACAATCAATGACAGGTGTTGGCGCCACGTCTGTGTCGTACCAATACGCCTACGCGCGAGCAAACCCAGCCGCAGCCAGCACAACTCCTGGCAATCTTTTCATCTTTGGCGGCTGCACGAGCAGCAACAATGCAGGATGCACCGCCTATGCCCAGGCTGTCTACAAGTGCAATATTCAAGTCTCTGGTGCGATCGCTGGCTGCTCGACCGCAGGACAGCTGCAAATCGGCACCATCCCTGGCGATACCGCAACTGGTCTCGCGATCATGAGTGGCACCGTGTATGCAAACTATGTCTACTTGATTGGCGGCGTCTCACCAAATATCCAAGACCTCAAGTCAGTCCGTTATGCCAAGATTGACAACAACAACAATATCGTCACCGCTGGTACAAGCGGCTGGACTGAAGCCGCCAACAAAATGGCCGTTGGTCGACGCCGCTCCGCTGCTTTTGGCTATAATGGCTACCTCTATGTGGTTGGTGGATACGAAGCAACGACTGGCGTGCTCGCTGACATCGAGTTTGTCAAAATCAATGTCAGTGATGGCAGCCTCGGCAATGCTTCGGGAGAGGCATTTAACACTTCCTCCGTGCAGATCAACCAGCGATGGGGGCTCTCTGTCCCCGTCTCAAACTCATACGCCTATGTACTAGGGGGATGCACCAACGGCGCAAGCCCTGGCGGTTGTACTACGACAACTAACATCGTGCAGACATTCCAGCTATACAACAACGATAGCGGTGCACCAGCTGGCTATAGTTCAAGTGCCAACCAGTATTCATCTCAGCCAAATCGCATCGGTGTATCAGCCGCTGTTCTCAATGGATACCTCTACGTTGCAGGCGGGTGTACGAGCACCACTGATTGTACCGCAGTGACAAATGATGTCTCCTACGCACCGCTTGACGCAAATGGTTCAGTTGGCGCCTGGACCACTACAGCTACACTGCCGGCTGGCCGCGCATGGGGTAAGCTGCGTGTCGCGGGAAATTCTTTGTATTATATTGGTGGTCAAAGTGCTACTGCCACAGATCGTCGCGCCGAGGTCTACTACGCAACCCCGAGTGGTGGCGCTATTCCTGCATGGGCGACTGCAAATAATGGACTGCCGGCTGGTCGTACAATGTTTGGGGCAGCCGTCTGGAATGATCGCGTATATGTTGTCGGCGGTCAGGGTACAGGTACGGGCTGCACCGCAAGCAATGTCTGCAACACGATTTATGTGAGCCCTCAGCTAAGCAGTGGTGGCAATATCACTACCAGCTGGTCCGGCACCAGTACTGCCTTTAACGTAGCGCGCAGTGGCACAACGGCTATCGCCTACGCCAACAACCTCTATCTCTTTGGCGGCTTCGATGGCACCAACTACCTCAATGATAGTCAGTATGCACAAATTAATGGGACGACTGGCAACACTGGCAACTGGACATTCTCCGCGAGTCTACCCGGCCCGCTTGCCGACGCAGATGGGTTTGCGGCAAATGGCTATGTCTATATCCAAGGTGGTCGCAGCAGCGCAACGACGTGCGACTCCGCAACACTCGTAGCCCCAGTCAGTGCAAACACGACGATCGATACTGGCAATAACCCGACTGGTATTGGTGAGTGGTATATGACCAATCAGCGGTACACCGGAGCACGATATGGGGCAGCCTCTGCCTACAATGAAGGCAAGTCCTATGTCATAGGCGGTGGCTGCGGTACGACACTCACCTACGCGACGCCAGTAACACAGCAAACCACGCTCCTATCGCAGCCACAAGTTGCTAAATACTCCATTATGATGGATACGGACAGCGATGTCTTTCCAAGCACCTGGCTCATGAACGGAGTCGATAATTCAATTGGTGCTCGTTGGCAACTCAAGTACCGCAGCATGGCAAATCAACAAACCGCCAACAAATGTGCCACGATGACAACATGGGGACAGGAAACAAACTTTGGCAACGTGACTCTCGGTACACCCGGCTCATACATTGTCAAAGACGGTTCGGGAGCAAATATTAGCTGTGGCCGGTACTTCTTCTTCAATGTCACGGTCGATAGCTCCCAGGCGTTTGGCTACCCAGACGATGTTTCAAGGGGCCCAACTATCACTGATCTCACCTTCCAATTTACCGCTGATCCCGCTAAGCGCCTCATGCATGGACGAACCTTTACTGGCGGCCTCCAAATGCCTGACGACACCCCTTACTACACGAGGTAAGCTATGAATACTCCTTTTAGTCCACGCCGTGGCCGCACTCCCCTTCGCTCTTCGCCTAAAGGCCCTGCAACCATACGCCTTCATCGACGTCATGGTCGTATAGCGCGGCTGGCTGACTGGTGCAATGATCACCGGCATATCGTCATGCTCATCGTTGGCATGCTTCTGATAGGCGGCTGGTGGCATCTTCACCAAGCACCTACGACACCTCCAAAAAAGGAAAGTCAACCAGCGCAAACAGCAAGTAGCAAGAAGACGTCGCAAAAAACCTATACTGATACCACCCCAAAATTTGCCACCCTTCTGCCCGCAGGCAAGACGATTGAGTCACTCGGTGGCTGGACGAGAGTCAGCCCAGAAACAAGCGAGCCCGTTTTTGCCTACAAAGATACACTCGACAATACGCCGATTATTGTCTCTCAGCAGCCCCTCCCAAGTAGCTTTACAGACAGCAAGGAAGACATCACCGAACTTGCGAGACAGTACAATGCCACCGAACGACTGCCATTCGCTGGCGGCACCGCCTTTGTTGGTACGTCAGCCAAAGGCCCTCAGTCAGTAATTGCAACCAAAAATAATCTCCTCATCCTCATAAAATCAACGGTCAAACACACCGATGATAGCTGGGTACAGTATCTCTCAACGTTACACTAGGTCGAGCTGGTAATTTTTAGCATTTCTTTACCATATCCCGAACGGTTATTGTAGGCGCACGTGACCTCGACTGGCCATTCACCGACTGGTCGCCCCACTTCTACACTCCATGTCCACATCACCACGCCAAACTCATCGGCATTTTTTGGTATCAACCCTGCATCTGTACTTTTTTGATCTTTATACGTCACCACGATACTACAGGCAGCTTTTGGTTTGGTTTTGATTGAGATGGAGGCATTTGATCCAGCTTTCATCGGAGGGGACATTGCCTCAACTGCGACACCGACGGGCGCATCCTCATCGAGCACTGGCGTGGCCTTTGGTGCTTGCTTCTGTGGGGCGACCTGCACAGTTGATACAGCGACAGGTCTGTTCTTGCCCATCCACCAGGTATACAGTAGCCCGGCGATGATAGCCAGCAAGATGACGACGATGCATACCCACACCACGCGTCGCATAAAATGCCCACCTCGCTGATGACGATGCACCTGATGGTGCGCTGCGCCCCCTTTTAACTCACGGAGTCCCATGTTGCTGTCTTTTTCAGTTATTTATTCTTCTTTTGATACTCTTCGATAGCTTGCGTAACTTTGCTGTCTGTCTTGAGGTTTTCGTAAAACAATACTTGTTTTTTTGGTATCATAATCATATCTTCGGCATATGGCAGCTCATTACCAAGTTTAACAAGTTGGACATTTGGGCTATCTGTCGCTTGCTTGCCGTCAGTTGACTTTGCTACCTGGGTATAAAATACTTCTGTCATTCTGTAGTATTCGTCATTGACACTCTCTAATTTACCAAAGTAGAGCGACTTGTCGGTCAGCCATATCGCCTGGAACCGGTCACTTTTTACACCGGGAACGGGCGTCGCAAAAAACCGTGGCACCACATACATCATTGCAGCTAAAAGCAACAGCACCAGTGCGCCTGCAGCCAGCCACTTCCAGCTAACGCCTCGTGGTGCTACTTTTAGCTCACGACGCACTTCGCGCGCAGGTGCAGCAACCGGCTCATCTGCTTCTACTCGACGACGAGGCTCGGCGTCACGCTCAACAGGCTGCGTCTCTCGAGACGGCACTGATCGATGCGGGCGTCCTGAAAATGATTCCATCTGTATTCTCCCTATTGCTTATCTGAAACTAGCATACCATAAGGGGTATAGTCGTCGCAACGCTGAGGCAGTATACTGAGTAACATGGACTCAGCTACTCTCCAACAAATCAATGACCTTCTCGGCAACTCTAACTCGCCAGGGTCATCTGGTGGGCTATTTGATATCAACGCGATCTTACAGCCTCTCATGCCCTTCATGATTGGTCTCAGCGTCGTATCAATTCTCATAACAATCCTCTATCTTATCAACGCGATTACGGCCTACCGCTCGCAGCGAGCCATTCTCGAAATGCGTAAACTCCTCCGCGAAATGAACGAACGCGACAAGCTTCGTCACCCTATCACCGAAC
>CAZOOQ010000036.1:0-5237 GCA_964581485.1 uncultured Candidatus Saccharibacteria bacterium | reverse complement strand
GCGGACCTCCATATGTTGTGAGGTGGGTCACGCTATGCCCTTCCAGGGTGGGATGAAGGGTTGTACGGTGTCAGGTGATGCCCACCCTTACCTGGCACCTTACAATGAATACGATAAAAAGACCGGTTTTGCCGGTCTTTTTCGTTTACAAGAGACGTTTCATAAAAAATGAAGCGGCCCCCAGTCTCGTCGCTGTTTGCACGAGACTAGGGGCGCACTGGCGCCAGAGATTACTTTGGTTTGTGGGCCATGTACCTGAGGTACAGTAGCGTACCGGTCGACTCCAGCTCATCTGGGTCGCATTCGTCGACGCTAACTGCTTCCCAGATGTAGTCCAATGGCTGCCAGCGGAACAGCATGCCGTGCTCATTGACGGCAAATGGCCGCAGGTTGCTTCCATTGCCAAGGTATTCGTCGGCGAGCAACCAGAGTTCAGCTCTGTGTTTGAGGTGCTTCGTGCACCACCATGTGAGCACGGTGGTGCGGATAGGTACATCACGCATCGGTAGTGTCTCTACCGTGAGTACTGCGGTTGCGTCGGAGATGAGCTTTTCCACGGATCGCAGCAGTCCCTGGTTCCAGTTGGCGTGCATGGTATAGCCTTTCTACTGTCGGGCGCCTATTTCGGAGCCACGGTGGAAATCACGTCGGGCTCGACGAAATTATATACAACATAACACTTTTTTCCACATAGAGCAATTATGAACCGAGCCCCGACGTCGTTGTCGGGGCTCGGAGCTTGAGATTACTTGAGTGATTTGTAGATCTGCTTGAGAGTATACTTCTCAAGCAAAGTGCGAGAGATCGGCACGAACCCGATGAGATAGTCGACGAACAGCTCATCCGAGCCCGTGTGGCGGCTGATATGCTCACGCTTCGGGACAAAGACTGACCCGTCCGACCATACCCAACAGTACTCAGCAAGGGAAAGCAGTGCACACTTGCGTCTGAGAATTCCGGGTCGAACAAGCTCTGCTTGGGACCAGTCTGCTTGATCTGCAAGTTGCTTCGCCTTGGCCTGGATGCTAGCGATGATCACCTCGCGCTCCTCAGTCTCCTTGCGCATCGTAGTGGCACGAGCTCGTGCTTTTTTGAGCTCGCTCGCTTGTCTCTCTTTCGCTTCGCGCAGCAATCTGTTGCGCACCTGATCTTCTCTTGCACCCATGGAAGAGCACCTCTTTTCAAGCTCCGATTTCGGAGCCACAGTGGAAATCACGTCGGGCTCGACGAAATTATCACTATGATATACTATTTATACATTTTTTGCAAGTACCTAGTAGCTCGATATGGTGGTGTGAGAGGGTGTAGCCGTGCGTTGTCGCAAGATCGCTAATCATATTTTCGAGCCGCGGGGTGTCGATGGCGATGAGCTCTTTGCAGGTGGTGCACTGTAAGTGGTGGTGGTGCGGCTTGAATGGCTCGGCGAGTTCGTAGCGGTGCTTCCAGCCGATGGGAATGACTATGGTGATTTGCAAGCGCGTGAAGAGTTCGAGTGTGCGGTAGATGCTTGTTCGGTCAATACGAGGGCAATGCTGAGATATCTCGCGAATCGACAGTGGTCGATCGAGCTCGCTCAGCAGCGAAAAGATCTGCTGTCGCGGTGAGGTGACGCGTAGTTGGTGGGCGGCGAGAAGTGAGCGGAGGGATGACATGTTGCAATTATAGCTACTATTGCAACAAATTTGCAATAAGAAATAAATCACCGTAGTCTAAACTGTAGAACAAATGGTAATGCAAACAAAAGGAATCCTATGTCCCCTATTTTGATAATGATCCTGGCAATTCTGGCTGGCAGCGCCGTGTCGCTGATCGGTGGTAGTCTGCTTTTTTTGACAAAAAAGCGCCGCACTAAGGCAATTTTGGTCGCCCTCCCTTTTGGCGCCGGCGCACTGCTGGCTGCGGCGTTTTTTGACCTGCTGCCTGAGAGTTTCGAGCTCGCCGAACCGCGGACGCTGCTGCTCTGGACACTGATGGGCTTTACGGGATTCTTCTTGCTCGAGCGTTTGGCGAGTTGGTTTCACCATCACCACGAACACGATGAAGTGCACGAACACCGTCACGAGACGCAGAATACCATGGTGATGATCGGAGACTTCCTACATAACGCCATCGACGGCGTAGCGATTGGTGCGGCGTTTCTGGCGAACCCAACCACTGGACTCATCACGACACTTGCGGTCAGCGCGCATGAAATCCCCAAAGAACTCGGGACATTTGGCATGCTGCTCTCGCGTGGCTGGAAAGACAAGCGTGTGGTGCTGATGAATGCCCTCACCGCTGTTGGCACGCTCATCGCTGCGCTCTTTACCTATTGGCTCGGTAGTAGCATGCATTTGCCACTGGGCGAGTTGCTCGCGGTCACCGCTGGTATGTTTATTTACATCGCCGCCAGCGACATTATCCCTGATATTCATGAGCAGCCGCGACGTATTGGTACGCTGCAGGCTACCGTGCTGGTCCTCGGTATCGTGCTTGTCGGAATGATTATTCACCTGCTCGGTGTGTAGTGGCTAGCGGTAGGTCGTCGTATCGAAATTGTTATCGACAAAGCCATCGATAATCTTTTGGAGCGTCGGGCGAAGGTCTTCGAGGAGCTTCTGCTCGCTGCGGGTAATTTTGCTCAGTACGACCGATGCCGCGTCTCTCGCTGCATGAGCTTCGTCCCAGATGCCGATACGCAGGCGGCCAGTGCCTTCGCCGCAGTGTGCAGTGATGGATTTGATGCCGTTGTTGCCACCGTGGCTACCGCCGAAGCGCGTACGGATAGTACCGAGTGGTAGCGCGAGGTCGTCGTGGATGATCAAGATATCGGCTGGCGTGAGTTTATAAAAATCCATCAGCGCACGGACGGATTCGCCGACCAGGTTGTAGTAGGTGGTGGGCTTCACGAGCAAGACTTTCTCTCCCCCGATGGTCGCTGCGGCAACGAGTGCTTTGAACTTGTCACTCTGCTTCCACGATGCGCTCACCTGCTTGGCGTAGGCATCAACCACCGCAAAGCCCACGTTGTGACGTGTGTCAGTGTAGCGAGATTCTGGGTTGCCGAGACCGACGACTAACTTCATCCTACTAGTGTACAACATTGACTAAACTATATAAATATGATACTATAAATAGATAGCCTAGGTCGCCTGACCAAGTGCTCGCTCCTCGACATGGAAATGAGGTGAAAACAGATGTTATTCGTGGTGTTGGAATTTGTGCTCCGGCTGCTCAGCCCTGCGGCGACAATTGCCGCTGTGGTAGGGTTTGGGATCGCAATGAGCTACCTTCGGTCGCTACCCCCTCAACCCAAGGACATGACTGGCACAGTCAGCCAGTCGAATGCGCTTAAATCGACTGCCGGCTGGATGGTCGTGAGCTCACTGCTCATCCTGATTGGGCCGCTGCTTGCAGCACTGCTCAGTTGGTCGTGGGATACGTTCTGGGCGTTGCTCGCAGTCGCAGTGATGTTCCTTCTCGCCCGGCGGCGAAAGCCGTTTGGTGAGCTCGAACGTCAAGAGCACATCGCGATCGTGGTGCTAGCCGTGCTTGCTGTGTTTGCGCTCCTACACCCCCACACTGGGCACTTGTTGCTCACAGCTTGTACGGCAGGCACTAGTACCGTGATGAATATACTGCTGATCTCAGACGAGAATAACAGGAATATTCTCGGTAAAGCACACGAGAAATCGGCGCACATGCACTACGTACAGCGAGTCAAAATGGTGGCGATGAGTGCAAATGCCGGGATGATCCTGACAGTAGCTTGGCATTCGCGTGGTTATCTGTGGGTACTGCACTATGTACCGCTCGCGGTGCTTAGTGTCGTCACGATAACTGGGTTGACCTGGCTTGCAAGAGTAGCGCTCGCGCAGATCAACTGCATTCTCGTCCTTCCCTCTCTTCCAGCAGTTTCCGAGGAGCACTAAAGCCCCACTTTCCTTTTTTTGAGGGATGGCTGGGGCTTTTTTGCTAGTCTTTTGACTTAAGTTCTTTTTTCTCGGCTTCTTTGCGCTTCTTGTAGGCTTTTGTGACTGGCTCGAGGCCCTTGGCGGCGCGCTCTTTGTTCATTTTGATTTGCTTTTCGTCGCGGAAGCTAAATTTGATCGGTGTACCAGAGTAGTCGTAGGTTTCACGCACGAGTCGTTCGAGGTAGCGTTTGTAGCTCCAGTGTACGAACTTGAGGTTGCTGCCGTAAATGACGAACCATGGCGGGGTATCGTCGGTTTGCACCATGTAGCGGAGTTTGGGGTGAGAGTTTTTCAGCCCGGCCGGTGGGTGCTTCATGACGGCTTTTTGCAAAAGGTCGTTGAGCACGCGGGTCTTGGTGGGTTGCTCGCGGCGCTTCATGATGTCGAGCGCGAGGTCGTAGAGCTTGGTGACATTTTGCCCCGTCACGCTGCTCGTGAAGATGAGTGGTGCCCAGGGCACGAAGTCGAAATTATAAGCGATTTTTGGCGCCAGAGCATTGCGCGTATAAGCGTCTTTGCCCTCGACGCTGTCCCATTTGCTGACGACCAGTATGAGCCCCTTGCCTGCTTCGGAGATGAGTCCGGCGAGTTTTTGGTCGAGCGCGACGTTGAGTTCATTGACGTCCATCAGGACGAAGCAGACGTTGGCTTCTTCGATGGCCTGTAGGGTGCGCAGGACCGAGAATTTCTCGATGCCTACTTCTTGTTTGCCCTGTCGGCGCACACCAGCTGTGTCGATCAGTTCGATGGTTTGGCCGTGGTAGTTGACCTGTATGCGGTTGAGATCCCGGGTGGTTCCGGCGACGTTGGCGACGATAGCTTGCTGCTTGCCGGCCAAGCGGTTGAAGAGATTGCTCTTGCCAACATTTGGGCGGCCGATCAAAGCGATACGCACGACGTCGTCGGGTTCTGACTCGACGGCGGGTGGCAGGATTTCAGCTAGACGGTTGAGGATATCGCTGACGCCGCTATTGTGCTCGGCGCTGGTGCGAATGATATCTTTGATACCGAGGCGGCGGAATTCATCGTCAGGCAGGCTATCTTTCAGGTCAGCTTTGTTGGTGACGAGGATGACAGGTTTTTTGCTCCGTAGGGCTTTTTTGGCGACGGTGCGGTCTTCGTCGCTCGGGTATTGGGTGGTATCGACGACCACGAGAATAACATCGGCGGCGTCGGCGGCTTCTTCGATTTGGTGCTGAATGGTTGCTTCTAATTCATCGTCCGGGTCTTTGAGCCCCGGGGTGTCACCACGCCAAACCACACCACGACTCTCGCCGCTCGCTT
>CAZOOQ010000035.1:0-5295 GCA_964581485.1 uncultured Candidatus Saccharibacteria bacterium | reverse complement strand
GCCTGAATTAGTTTCTCTGACTCGCTGTCGAGTGCGCTCGTGGCTTCGTCGAGCAGGAGTATCGGTGCGTCCTTTAGGATAGCGCGTGCAATGGCGATGCGCTGCCGCTGACCTCCGCTGAGTTTCACGCCGCGCTCTCCGACAATAGTATCGAGGCCATGTGGCAGCTCGCGTACAAACTCATCGGCATTAGCTTGTTTGATAGCGCGTTCAATGGTTTCATCAGTCGCTTTCGAATTACCATACGCGACATTTTCTCGTAGAGTACGATGAAACAGGGATGGGTCTTGGGGCACATACGAGATATGTTCGCGAAGACTCGCTTGCGTGACTTCTGAGATATTTTGACCATCAATCAAAATCTCACCTGATGTCACATCCATGTAGCGTAGCAATAGTCCGGAGAGTGTCGTCTTGCCGCCACCGCTATGGCCTACTAATCCAACATGCTGACCGGCAGGAATTGTGATGTTGAGATCATTAAATACATGCTGATGCTTTGCATCCGCATACGAAAAGCCAACATTACGAAAGACGATATCTGCACTTTCCACGACAAGCGGCGTACTCTCGGCGCTGTCCGTGATGTCTACTGCAGTCGATAACAACTCAGTCGTCTTGGCGGCATCGAGGTAGGATTGCTCGATCTGGCGTATGCCTGAAGCAATTGAAAATAGTGAGTTGGTAACGCGGCCGAGGTATGTGATGGCAAAGACAAGTGCACTAATTGCGAGCATACCTTTTGAAAAAAGAATCACACAGAGCACCATTACTCCCACCTGAAATCCATAAAGTACCAACCGTCGTATGTCGGCTTCGTGTTGCAAAATTTGCACCTCTTGCTCGAATACCCCCAGTATCTCGCCACGAGCTCGTTTGGTATCAGCGATCTCACGTGACTGCTGCCCATAGAGCCGCACGAGTGTATGGTTGCTGATGACATCGGCAATTAGACCGAAAAGTTTTGATTGTAAGTTTTTGCGTTTGTTGCGAAATGGGGCACGTTTTCCAAGCTGCGTCAAGCTGTGCCAGGTCGTAAAGGCTGTCAGCGCAAACAGCGGAAGCAACAGTATAGGGGAGATAATGGCAATCACTACAAGCCCGACAGCAAACGAGACAATGACTCCCGTCATCTGCATAAATATCGTATCGATGATGGTCATGTAGGCGCGAGAAAACGAATTCACATCGCCTGCGAGCGCACCCACCTTGTGATTTGAGAGAAATGTTTGGCTATGCGAAAGTACGCCATGAAGGCCGCGAGTGAGCATCGAGGTGACAGCGTCTTCTTCGTGGCGAAACATCATGATAAATCCAATATGGTTAGCGATCACCGAGATGACTGCACAGAACGCTATTCCTGCCACGAGCCACAGTGCATGGGTAGTTTGTTCGGGGTGAGTAATTAGTGTTTGTGTAATAAAGCTAAGTAGCAGCGGTACACCCACGTATTCGACCGCCTGTCCAAGAGGAATCAACGTCGCAAACGTTACAAAGCGTCGTTTATCTGCTTTTGCAAGCGACAGAAACATCTGGGTAGTTTGTTTTGTGAGTGTGCTGTCAGTACGGGTAAAAAGTTTCATGTACCTCCTTTTTAAAAATGATTAGTGTAATGCATGGTGTTTATTTCGCTAGCGGTCTTGCTCGTCAAGACGTGCGCGAGTAGAGGAACCGCCCGGGTTCATAGTAGTTTCAAGTATAATAAATGTATGAACAAATTACAACAACTTCTTGAAAGAACAAGCAAGAAGAGAAAGGAAATTGCAAGCTATGGCGATGCGAACCATTCATAAGATACCTGTCGTAAAGGTCTACCCGTACTACGTGGCAAAGGCCGAGAGAAAAGGCCGTAGCAAAGAGGAGCTCGATGAGATTATTTTTTGGCTGACTGGCCATGACGAAAAAAGTTTTGCAAAAGTGCTGGAAAGCGAATTGGATTTTCAGACGTTTTTTGACATGGCGCCGAGCATGAACCCAAACCGCTCACTCATCACTGGCGTGATATGCGGTGTGCGGGTCGAGGAAATCGAAGACCGTATCACGCGCGAAGGTCGCTATCTCGACAAGCTTGTCGATGAGCTAGCGAAGGGTAAGTCAATGGATAAAATTCTGCGCAAACCCGCCTAGTTGCTTTTACAAAGACTTTGAACTGCGCTATAATTAACCTCTGTTATGGCACAAAAAATCCTCCTCTACTACAAATTCACTCCCATCTCAGACCCAGAAGCGGTGAAGCTATGGCAAAAGACACTGTGCGATAGTTTGAATCTACGTGGTCGCATACTTGTGAGCCGGCATGGATTGAACGGAACGGTGGGTGGTGAGGTGGACGATCTAAAAGCGTACGTCAAGGCTACCAAGCAGTACGCAGGGTTCAAAGACATCATGTGGAAATGGAGTGATGGGTCACGTGAGGACTTTCCGCGCATGAGTGTGAAGGCTCGCCGAGAGCTGGTTGGATTCAAAAATAGCGATGATGAATTTGATGTCGATATGGACGGGGTGATTGGTGGCGGTCAGCACCTCAAGCCTCAGCAGGTCAATGAAATGGTCGAAAAATACGGCGACGACGTGGTGTTCTTTGATGGCCGCAACGCGCATGAAGCTAAGGTCGGTAAATTCAAAGGCGCGATCGTACCAAATACCAATACGTCGCGAGATTTCATCGCCGAACTCGA
This sequence comes from uncultured Candidatus Saccharibacteria bacterium, assembly GCA_964581485.1. GTDB lineage: Bacteria > Patescibacteriota > Saccharimonadia > Saccharimonadales > Saccharimonadaceae > Saccharimonas. The sequence goes on along the minus strand of CAZOOQ010000035.1, from coordinate 2,617 downwards.
GAGCGACAAATACGACGATATCAAAGACAAAAAAGTCATCACGTATTGTACGGGTGGTATTCGCTGCGAAGTGATCAGTAGCATGATGAAAAAGCGCGGCTTCAAAGACGTGTATCAAATCGATGGTGGCATCGTGAAGTACGGCGAAAAGTATGGTGACGATGGACTATGGGAAGGTGCGCTACGCGTATTTGACAAGCGCATGACCGTAAACTTCAGCGACCACGCCAAGACGATTGGCGAGTGTACTCACTGCAACAGTAAGACAAGTAATTTCGAGAACTGCGCAAACAATGCATGCAATGATTTGGTGTTGATTTGTGAAACATGCAAGCAGAATCCAAGTTTACTTTTTCATTCGCCCGACTGCCAAGAGCAAGGCTCAATAAAGTATGCAACACAAAACTGACCGCGACCTGGCACAAATCATTTGGGATTATATGCGGTATGAGCAGCCACTCAAAAAAGCCGATGTGATTATTGGGCTTGGCAGCTCAGATATACGCACAGCAGAATGGTGCGCAAAACTCTATCATGACGGCACTGCTCCCATCATCTTATTTAGCGGAGCACGTGGAAAAATAACGCGAGATGTTTTTGCCGACAACGAAGCAGATGTATACATGGAGCGAGCAGTTGCTTTAGGTGTACCAGCAGAGTGTATTGTCAAGGAGGATAAGTCGACAAATAGCGGTGAGAACATCCGGTTTGTGTACGAAAAACTACAGGAACTGGGTATAAAGCACAACAAGATAGTTCTGGTGCAAAAACCGTATATGCTGCGCAGAGCATATGCAACATTTATGAAGCAGTGGCTGTCAGTAGAAAAACCAAAGATTATCTGCTCGGCAATCGATTTGTCGTTTGACGAGTATGTGAAGAACAAAGACTACCCGTTTGAATACGTCGTCAATGTTATGGTTGGGGACTTGCAACGTATTCGTGAATATCCGAAGTTAGGGTATCAAATCGAGCAAGAAGTACCACATGATGTATGGGCTGCGTGGGAAGAGCTCGTGCGACGCGGCTATACAGACCACCTGCTTGCAAACTAGTTATGGTATTCTAATAGTCATGAGAAAAAGAAAACTAATTACAAAACCAATTGCCGTGCTCTTACTTGGCGATATGTCGGCGATGATTGCGGGTGCAATGCTGGCACCTCTATATGCGCTACTGGTGCAAAAAGTTGGGGGTGATATTTTAGATATCGGATATGTGGCTGCGGCTTTTGCAGCGGCTGCGGGCTGCATGGCGCTTATAGCTGGTAGATTCGCGGCAAGAGCGGGTGGGCGAACGCGTATCATCGGAATTGGCTACATTTTGCAGGGCATAGGATATCTCGGATATGTATTTGTGCATACTATGGTCGAGCTGCTTGTTGTCCAGGTATTTATCGGACTGGCTGTAGCAATGTATCAATCGGCATACGATTCGCTGTATGGGCAGTATGCAGGAAGGGGTGCGTCGTCAAGCCAGCAATGGTCTTTTTGGGAGTCGGGTGCGTATTTTGCTGCCGCGATTGGAGCGATGGCTGGTGCTGCACTGCTTTCGTTCATGTCGTTTCAGGCGGTCTTTATCGCCATGGCTATATTGTGCTTTATTGCAGCCATCGTGATACTAGTTTTTGGCAGAAAGTATCTACACCGCTAAGAAGCCGCCGTCAACGACGACTTCTGCGCCGTTCATATAATCACTCATTGGTGTGCCCAGCCAGAGGGCTGCGCGGGCGATGTCGTCGGGTTTGCCGATGCCTTTTGTCGGCATACGCAGGGCAAATTTGAGGCTGGTCGCGACAATCGAGAAGTCGAGACTCTTGAGCGCAGCTTTGGCCATGGCAGTGCCGCCTGGTGTGCTGACGCCGCCGGGCAGAATTGTGTTGCATTTCCAGCCTTCTTTGCCGTGATCTTTGACGAGAGCGCGCGAGATAGCGAGGACTGCAGCTTTGCTCGCGCCGTAGAGCATCATGTCGAATGTCATAGCTTTGACGGCTTCGATGGAGGCAATGTTGACGATAGTTCCTGGCCGTCCAGCGCGACGGGCGACGAGCTCACGACAATTGATGACCACTGCACGGGTATTGATATTCATGATTTTGTCGTAGCTCGCGGTGTCGATAGCGGAGAGTTTCTTCGGCCAGAAAATTCCTGCGTTATTTACTAGTACATCTGGTAGCGGTGAGAGATTGTCCCAAAACTCCAATAGTTGCTCTTCGCTGCCAAGGTCGACGGTGTGTGTCGAGATCTTCACATCGAACTTTTTACCGAGCTCGGCTGCAGCTTTTTCGAGCAGGTCTTTGCTGACGTCTAGTAATTGCAGGTTGGCACCTGCTTCGGCATAGCGCTCGGCAATCGCGAGGCCGATTCCTTGTGCCGCGCCAGTGATAAGGGCGGTTTTGCCTTTGAGCGAGAGGAGTTCGTTGAGTGAGAGCGATGATTTGGTCATATGTATAGTATAGCGTGGTTGGGTGGGAAAGCGTAAGGAGTTTTAAGTTCTTGGTTCTGAGTTCTAAGTTCTAAGAAAATCGCAGACAACAGAAAAGCCGCGCAAGCGGCTTTTTCTAATCCCTTCTTTTTCTTTCGCCAAAGAAGCAAAAAGCGACTACTTTTATCCAAAA
>CAZOOQ010000034.1:0-6005 GCA_964581485.1 uncultured Candidatus Saccharibacteria bacterium | reverse complement strand
CCTCATAGTTGTTATTGTCTAGTGTTGGTGTCCTGATTCAAAACGGAATGGGGGAAGTGATTTCGTAAGAACGGAGACGAAGTATATGGATATTAATCTATGGGCAGTTGTAGCCGCTGCTATCGCACAGTTTATTATTGGTGCAATCTGGTACATGCCGCTATTTGGCGGTGTATGGGGCAAGATTCACGGATTTGAGAAGTACAGTAAAAAAGACCAAGCACAGATGCAAAAGGACATGATGCCGTGGCTCGGTGTTCAATTTGTGATGGGGCTTGCAACAGCATTTGTCCTGGCGATGGCTATTAGTTTGTTACCAAATCAATCTGTTTATGCAATCGCATTCTGGGCGTGGATCGGCTTCTTTGTGCCAACCCAGGCATCGGCCGTGATATTTGGCGGCACCGCACCGAAGTGGATGGCGACAAAAATTGCTATCATGGCCGGTGGTGCGCTTGCGTGCCTCATGATATCGGCATTTATTCTCAGCGTAATCAAATAATCGAAAGCAGGTGCTCATGTCACGAACGAGTATTTACTTGAATTTTATGGGCAAAACAGAGGAAGCGTTCCATTTTTACCGCGAGGTATTCGGCGGTGAGTTTACCATGCCAATACAGTACATGCGCGATGTGCCGCATGACCCGAGCCAACCGGAGTTACCAGAAGCAGAAAAAAACATGGTCATGCATGTTGAGCTGCCGATACTTGGTGGTGCGTTGCTGATGGGCACAGACACGCTGGATTCGATGGGGCACAAGCTTAGTTTTGGCAATAATATCAGCATCAACCTTGAACCAGATACGCGCGCTGAGACTCAGGCGCTCTACGCCAAGCTCCTTGCTGGCGGTAGCGAACTCATGCCACTGCAAGATATGTTTTGGGGTGATTTATAGGGCACTGGTGTTGATAAATACGGTGTGCGTTGGATGTTTGACTGCCGCGAGCCTAAGGGCGATGCGTAATGGCAAACGTTCAAAAAATCACGCCGTTTTTGTGGTTTGATAATTGCGCCGAAGAGGCGATGAATTATTACTGCGAGGTGTTTGAAGATTCGAGAATTGTTCATATCGAGCGATACCCAGACGAATCACTCGATGAGCACTTTGTGGGTATGAGCGGCAAGGTGATCACTGGTGTATTTGAGCTGGCTGGGCGGCAGTTTATGTGTCTGGATGGTAACGCCGATTTTAAGCTGAACGAAGCAGTTTCATTTTTTGTGAGCTGCAAAGACCAGGCCGAGATTGATTATTTTTGGAGCAAGCTCTCGCACGTGCCCGAGAGCGAACAGTGTGGCTGGTGCAAAGACAAATTTGGTGTCAGTTGGCAGATCAACCCGACCGACATGGGCGCGTACATGACCAGCCCGGCCGCCGTGCAAATGATGCTACAAATGAAAAAAATCGACATCGCAGCGCTTCAGGCCGCAGTGTAGCGAGAGGATTAAAAACGCGGCGCCTTTCCGTGGCGATAACAGTGATAGCCGGGTAACGGCTGTCATAAAAAATTGAGCCGGAGAGCTACCCGCTTATGGCAAAAAGTGCTATACTGGTGTGGATAGGAGTGGCCTAACATACACATGAGGCAGAGACGATCACTACGAAGGGTAATCAAGGGGCGAATTTTCGCCTTTGTTGCTGTTTTTGCACTCGGTTTTGCTGCTGTTCTATCGCAACTACACGCCCCCCAGGTGAGGGCCGATGCGATCAACACCACGGATTTTGTCATCACGGTCAATACGGCCAAGGTGGGTACTTCAACAGCAACACAATTTACGATACCAACCACAGGCAGCGGCTACAATTATAAAGTCGACTGTAACAATGACGGTGTGTACGAAGCAACCGCACAAACGACTAATTATACCTGTAATTATGCTTCGGCCGGCACGTATACTATCCGCATCGGCGGCACTTTCCCAAGGATTTTCTTCAACGACAGCGGTGATAAGCTGAAAATAACCCAGATCAACCAGTGGGGCACGATAGCCTGGACAAACATGTTCCGGGCGTTTTTTGGGTGCAGCAACCTTGATATCCTGGCAACCGACACGCCAAATCTTGCAGGTGTCACGAATGTAAAGCAGATGTTCCAAGGGGCAACAAGTCTTGTGGGCGCTGGGGCAAACTGGGCATGGAATACCTCAACTATTACCAATATGGCGATGATGTTCCAAGGTGCAACTGCCTTTAACAAAAACATCAGTACATGGAACACCGGACTCGTCACAGATATGTCGTATATGTTTTATAATGCCACTGCTTTCAACCAAAACATTAGTACATGGAACACTGGACTCGTCACGAATATGCAACTGATGTTTTATAGTGCCATCGCCTTCAATCAGCCAATCGGCACCTGGAACACGGCGAGTGTCACAAATATGTCATCAATGTTCCATACTGCCACTACATTCAACCAAGATATTGGCGCCTGGAACACTGCAAACGTCACGACAATGGAGTCAATGTTCAATAGCGCCGCCGCCTTCAACCAAAACATCGGTAGCTGGAACACCGGAGCCGTTACCAGTCTGGGTTTGATGTTTATTAATGCAACTAATTTCAATAACGGCGGTAGCGCCAGCATTGGTAATTGGAACACCGGACTCGTAACTTCTCTGCAGGGCACATTTCATGGGGCAGACGCCTTCAACCAGCCGATCGGCACATGGGATACCGGCAAGGTCACAATTATGAACGATGTGTTTTCTGCGACAAAGCTGTTCAACCAAAACATCGGTAGCTGGAACACGGCCAAGGTCACCATTATGAACAATATGTTTTACGGGGCAAAGTCGTTCAACCAAAATATTGGCGCCTGGGACACGACCAATGTGACAACTATGTCGGCAATGTTCAGTGGCGCATCGGTCTTTAATAATGCAGGGAGCGCGAGCATCGGAAGCTGGAATACCGGAAAGGTGACAACGATTTCAAACATGTTTACAAGTGCAGTCGCCTTTAACCAAGACTTGAGCACCTGGAATATGAGCAATGTAACCGCGGCCGTGAGCTTTTTGCAGAGTGCGACGAGTTATTCCACGCTCAACTATGACAAGTTACTTATCTCGCTCGATGCGCAGACACTCAAGCCATCAGTGGTTTTCGGTACAAATGCACCAATTAAATACTGCCTAGGTTCTACCGCCCGTGCCAGTATCATCTCTGGCGACGCTTGGAACATCACCGACGGTGGCCTCGGCTGCGCTACCTACCAGCCAGTTGCCATGAGCATACCGGCAGCAACTATCACCGAAAACAACACACCACCGCAAACTATCGGTGGCTTCACGACGACAGATAGCGTGCCAAACACTATTGACACCTATACCTACAGCCTGACGTGTACCACGCCTGGCGCGCAGGACGGCATGTTTAGTATCGTCAGCGGGCAACTCACCCTTACCAGCACCACCAACTACGAAGCTACCCCAACTCTTCACGTCTGTGTACGGGTCACCAATATGGTGGGGCAGACCTACGACAAGCTCTTTAGTTTGCCGGTGAATAACCTCTTTACGCTTTCATATAATGGCAATAGCAACACCACCGGCACTGCGCCGGCTGCCAGCGAAACCTATACCACCGGCAACACCCCAGCAGTCGCAGGCAATACTGGCTCGCTCGCTCGCACTGGCTATACTTTTGCCGGCTGGAACACGGCTGCAAACGGCAGCGGCACCAGTTACGCACCGGGTGATTCATTGCTCATCGGGGGCGATGTCACACTGTACGCAGTCTGGAACGATACCCCACCAACACTTACCATGACACCAGTCACCAAGCTCAGCAATGTGCCGATTACCGACACGACAATCAAGGTAACAGATGGCGCGGGTATAGCAAGCGTTGTCGTTGACCCGACCAGTACAGCGACCGCCGGGAGTATCGTCTGTACGCCAGGTTTGCCGTACGTCAACCCTAGCCCAGCCACAGTTTCGCAGGTACAAACCGACTGCACGATTGTCATCTCTGGCTCGGGAGACTTAGTAATTGCTGTGACCGACACTGGTGGCAATGTCGTTAAAAAAACCGTGACCAACTACATCGTCGACACGGTGGCACCTTCGGTTCCAAATGTGCAAGTTGACACCTCCACAGGCATCAACAGCCCAACGGTGACTTTTTCGGCCATAGATAATATAGCGATTGACCACTACGAAATTACCTATACCGATGCGAGCGGCAACCCAGTAACGCTGAATCCGGCGACGTCACCGGTGCAGCTTTTCCTCGATCCAAACGAGCTTACGACTGGGCCAGATTTTGCCCATACCATTGTTGTTAAAGCGTACGATACGGCCGGCAACGTATCGACAACAACGGTGAAATTCCCGCCAATTGTGAACTTTACCACGCCAACAACTGTCAGCAATGCTACGATCAATAACGCGACGGTGACCATCACGTCGCCAGCCGGCAATCCGCTCGATCAGATCCAGTTGTTGCCCGGCACAACAGGTGCGAGTCTTGGTGCCTGTACTGGCGCCAGTGGTGATACGACCTCGCCGTACAATAATCCGGTGACATGCTTGATTAACGGCGTCAGCGCTACCGGTACGATCACGGTCGCAGCGCGTGATTCCGTCACAACGGCGATCGGCCAAAATATGACATCGTTTGTCATTGACACGACAGCGCCGGTTATTTCTATCACTGCACCGACCAAACTGAGCAACGCGGCTATTACTACCACGACAATCAGCATCACCGACAACTACGGCATCGATGCTGCCAGCGTAGCGATAACAGCCGCCAATACAACGGCTGGATTTGCAATCTCGAGTGCCACCTGTGTTCAGACCACTGCTTCACGAGTGGACTGCACGCTACAGATCAATGGCACCCAGGGGACGGGCGACCTAAAGGTCGATGTGACAGATCAAGCTGGCAACACGGCGAGCCAAACAGAAGTTGGCTATATCATCGACACGACGCCGCCAACTGTCACAGTCAACCAAGCGGCTGGGCAGGCTGATCCAACTAATGTTAATTCAGCCGTATTTACCGTTGTCTTTTCCGAGGTGGCCACTGGCTTTACCGCGAGCGATATCATGCTAACCGGCACGACCGGTGTCGTCACGAGCCTGACAACTGCCGACAACAAAACATTTACCGTGACTGTCTCTGGGCTGACCGACGGCGACATTGTCAAAGCCACGATTTCAGCAACCGCTGCGACTGACCCCGCCGGCAATGCCAACACTGCCAGCACAAGCACCGATAATACCGTTACCTATGATGCCACTCCGCCAACCGGCACTGTTAGCGTGTCGCCAGCGACAACGAGCACGTCGCCGGCCATAGGGGGCACAGTGAACGACCCGACCGCTGTGATAACAGTAGTGGTAGATGGTACTACCTACACCGCGACAAACAACGGTGATGGCACGTGGAGCCTGCCCGCTGGCACCATTGCTCCGGCTCTTGGTGATGGTTCGCATTCAGTCAGCGCGACTTTTCTCGACGCCGCCGGCAATTCATCAACCGCCAGTGGTAGTCTGATAGTCGACACCACGCCTCCCACAGGTACGCTTGCTACCACCAAGACCTCGGACACGACACCAGCACTAACCGGCACAGTTAATGACCCAGCTGCGGTTGTGACAGTGACAATCAACGGTACGACCTACACGGCCACCAACAACGGAGATGGCACCTGGAGCCTCCCGGACAACACGATCTCACCAGCGCTGACGGAAAAAGATTATGCCATTTCGGTTGTCTTCACCGACGCCGCCGGCAATAGCTCGAGCACACCATCGACGCTTAAACTGCCAGTGACAGTCGACCCGCCGGCGCTCACGAAACTAGCGACAATTACCAACCTGGCGACCAATGAAGTCGAGTGGACGATCACAGCCACCAATCCAAACGACAGTGCGCAAAGCATTACCATCTACGATATGCTGCCAAATGCCAGCAAATTCGTCGCCGGTAGTGTCACTTGTACTGTTACCAGCTCTGATTCAACCATCAACACCTGTGATTTCAACGCATCAT
>CAZOOQ010000033.1:1936-6519 GCA_964581485.1 uncultured Candidatus Saccharibacteria bacterium | reverse complement strand
AGTAGCACCGTGCTACATCGGGCGTTCAGCGCCCGCGCTCTTTTAGGTAGGTGACGCGATGAAGGTCGCTCTCTGGATTATTGCAGGACTCTTGGTGCTCGGGACTGCCGAGTATGCCACCAGAAGTCAGATGCCAAGTGCCGCGACTGTTCGTCTGGACACGCAGCCAGGCAGCCGCAAGCTGGCAGTCCTCTACGCGGGACTGATGGGAAATGTCAACACGCAGTTCGGCAAGGTCGCCGAGTGGTATCAGGCCAGCGGCTATGACGTAGTGTTCGTCGAAGCTACAGGGTTGTATTCTGCCGAGCTTGTCTCGGTGGCGGCCGCACGTACCGTGACGACAGCTGTCGATACCGGGCAGTACGATGAGATTGTGTTTGATGGTCTCTCGCTCGGTGGCCGTGCTGCGGTGGACACACTCCAGCTCCTCAGGGAGATGGGTGTGAGACTGCCGAAGAGTACGCTGCTGCTCGAGGGCGCGCCCATGACGTACCGGTCGGTCCGTGGACCGACGAAATATGGCGCATGGGTCGCGGCTCGCTTGCCCTTTGGCTGGCTATCCGACAAGGTGCCGCTGCTCGACTGGATATTTATTCCCCCCAAGGAAGAAAATATCGAAGCGAGTGCTGACCGAGTTGCTCTCGAGCAATCGGTGGCGGCCGCACGTCGCACGCCGCTGTCGCGGTACTCATCTGAACTGAATAGTTTCGCGGGACGCAGTGCCTACGCGAACGATTCACTCAGCGGGTTGGTCGACAAGGCGGTATTTGTGTGGTTCGACAAGGACCACGATACCGTCGACCAAGAGGTGGCACTACAAGAATGGCAGCGGGCTTTTGGCCCACAAGCCGTCAGTGTCATCCGTGTGGACAGTACCCACGTCGGCATCGGTGAAGCCCCTCAGGCCAACATCGATGCCCATGTCCGGGCACTCTCCATCTGACTCCCTACTACGCGGTGCTATCGGCCCAGGATTCGTCCTGGGCCTTTAGCTTGACTTTTTGTAGTGCTACTTACTCAGGTCTCGCGGTTTCTTGAGCTGTGTATATGCCTTCTCGATTTGCTTGACATAGTGTTCGGGTGTGAATATCTTGATTTGCTTGACGCAATGCTGCGTAAGTTTGGTGATATCGTTTGGGTGGTCTATGAGGCGAAGGATCGTACTGGCGATTGATTTGGGGTTAGGGCTCGGTGTTAGCACGCCTGCATCGCCCAGCTCTGGGGTTAGTAGCTCATCGCAGTACACCACACCGCGGTGGCGCGAGACGGCTTCGGTGATGACCATAGGTTGGTTGTCGAAGTGATACGAGGTGAGTAGCAACAGGTGTGATTGGTCGAGTGTCTCGAGCACAGCTGGCTGGTCGAGTAGACCGGTAAATGTTACACCGGTCAAGCCTGCTGCAGCAGCTTGGGCTTTTTTATACTCGGGCCCATGGCCTATGATAGTGGTCACAACTGCGCCAGGTCGAGCTTGCTCGACGAGTTTGAGTGCTTCGATACACTCTAGCAGTCGCTTCTCAGGGTTCATCTGGCCAATCCAAACGAGGCGAAGTGGTATCGCTTGCGGCAGTGGGACAATTGGCGGTGCATGATGAAGCGAAGCAGGATTTGGAATGCATACGACTGGTGTCTCGAGACCAGCTGCGACAAGCGCATCGCGCTGGTGCTTTGATGGCGATACGATGAGATCGACTTTTTTGGCAAATGTCAGGGTGCAGCCACGTAGGACGCGCTCTGAAGCCGAGACGCCGCTTGATCGAGGTAATGGTGTGATGCGGTACCCAGTAAATTGCGACAATAGTCGTGCCGAAATCGGTCGCAGTAGCCGAGTGCCGACGGACTCTTGGACACGCCAAAAAAACGTGTGGACCGTATCGACAAACGGAATACCAAGCGAGTGCGCTTCGAGAAGTGCTGTGTACGATGGACCACCCTGTCCCTGGCTATGCACAATATCTATCTGGTGGTCGATCAGGAACTGACGCACAAGTTGTCGGCTGGTTTTTGTCGGTGGGCAAATTGGTAGTGCGCTGATGCTAATGCGAAAAATAAACACTGGCGTGATGGCGAGTTCATGTGCCAACACAGGCTGGCTGGGCTGATCGGGGCGGATCACAAATACATGATGGCCAGCAGTTTGGAGAGCGGCCATCTGATTGGCAAGTGAGCGCTCCCCACCGCCGACAAAATCGGTGTAATAATCTGAAACAAAGCAAATATTCATCAGGTTATCTTTAATGTAGCACGATTTGTTTAGTTGGAGGAGAGATTGCGGCACATGCTTGTTGCGACACTGGCGCTATTGGCCCAAGTATACCGAGTGGCGTTTTGGTGACCGCGGGCGACGAAATCCTGACTCGTGGCACGGTCCCCAAACTTGCGAATACACTCGGCGGCTTGCTCGGGACTGTCGGGGTCGAAATATAGCAGACTCTCCTGTCCTACTTCATGAAAAATCGGCGTATCGGCAGCGGCAAATGGCACACCAGCGGCTTGGGCTTCCAGGATAGGCAGTCCAAAACCTTCGAGGCGACTGGCGCTGATCGCACAGCGTGCAGTCGAGAGTAGTTCTTTGTATTGTTCATCAGTCACGCCATTATGCAGGACGACGCGCTCGGTCACGCCACGCTCTGCGATGCGCGCTTCGATGTCAGGTCGACGTGCAGGTGGTAGTGTACCGCACAGCTGCAGTGTGACGTCTGGCACAAGTGCCACGGCATCGATGACGCATTCGACATTTTTATACGGCGTAAACGCTCCCATATAGACCACGCTGTTCATGGCTGAGCGATTGCGCATAGTAGTATCAACGAAACTAGCATCAACGGCGTTTGGCACGGTGACAATATCGCGCTTGGTGGCGCGAGCAGATAGCAGCTCCTGTCGTGCGGTGTCGCTGACTGTCGCAACTACATCGGCACGATTGAGCTGCCAGCGCATCGGCCAGTACGTCAGATGAAACAGCCACCAGCCTATGCGAATATGCCATGGCAGCCACTGCGGTGGTGTGCGGTGGGTGAAATAAATCATGTCGTGAATCGTCAGGACGAGTTTGTATTTTTTCCCGAGTGTTCCCATGACGAAAAATGGCGAGTACACGAGCTCAGCACCTGCTGCATTTAGTTTGCGCGGCAGGAGTAGCTCCCGCAGTCCATCAGAAGGATCATTGGCAAAAATCGCCGGTCTCTCGGGCAATTTGTCGAGCTGGCGTTGGTCATGCACGAGCCATGTGATGTCGAGCTCGGGCCTGGCAGCCAGAGCCTTGGCGAGCTCGTGTGTGTAGCGGCTCACTCCGTCGAAACGATTGTCGACCAGCAGGTACCGCGCATCATAAATGATTTTCATCTGCTAGGTATTATAACTGAACTCCTCGCCCCGAGCTGGTATAATAGATACAATATGAAAATTCTGATTACGTCCGATTTGTACCCTCCGGTTATTAATGGCGTCGCGACATTTAGCCAAAATTTGGCGCGTGGGCTCGCAGAAGCCGGGCACGAAGTGATGGTGGTAGCACCAAGTCAAGATGGCAAGCGAAGTGTCGAATACGACGGCGAAATTCCTATTGAGCGCGTGCGTTCGGTGATTTTTCCGTTTTATCAAAATATTCGCATCTGTGTAGCACCGCAGCTCGAGATGCGCAACATCCTGCAAGAATTTCAGCCCGATATTATTCACAACCAAATGCCACTCGCTGTTGGCCAGGCTGGCACGATGATGGGTCGACGAGGTGATACTCCAATTGTCTCGACCAGTCATGCGATGCCCGAGAACTTGATGGACAACCTCACGCAGCTATCTGCAGTGTCGCGTCCGTTCAACTACATGCTGGCAGATTTGGGGCGACGCTACCACTCGAAATCAGATGCGGTGACTTCACCAACCAAATCAGGTATAGATGGGTTTGCGAAATTTACCTCAAAGCTGGATGTGCCTCTTTATGTCATCTCAAATGGCATCAATCTCGAGGAATTTTCGCCTGGGACGCTTGATGCTGGTATCTACGAAAAGTACGATTTGCCAACCGACAAGCCTATCATCACCTACTTGGGGCGACTCGATGCTGAAAAGCATGTCTGGGTGCTGTTGCGCGCCATGAAGAGAATTCTAGAAACACACGATGCGCACATGATGATTGTTGGCAGCGGTGTCGACCTAGAAAACCAGCAGCAACTCGCTGAGGAGCTAGAGTTGCAGGACCACGTTACCTTCACTGGCCGCGTGCCCGAAGAAGACAAGGCTGACCTGCACCGTGTCGGTACGCTGTTTGCCGTGGCTTCCCCTGCCGAGCTGCAATGTATCGCGGCGCTCGAAGCGATGGCGAGTGGTCAGCCGGTGGTTGCAGTTGATGCTGGTGCACTAGCCGAACTGTGTCACGACGGCGAGAACGGCTACTTGTTTGATCTAGACGACTATGAGATGGCAGCCGAAAAAATCATTCCGATTCTTGACGACCCTGCTTTGCGCGAAAGGTTCTCAAAGAAAAGTTTGGAAATCGCCCAGAGCCATGATTTGCACTATACCATCGACCAGTTTGTCGCACTCTACGAAGATGTGATTGCAAAAAAGAAGGCGGAAGTTGC
>CAZOOQ010000033.1:0-1836 GCA_964581485.1 uncultured Candidatus Saccharibacteria bacterium | reverse complement strand
GGCGCGACCGCTTGCGCGACAGTGAGTTTGTGGAATATATTCGGGCCGTGCGCTCGAGTGACGACGAAGAGCTCAGCGCGATGAGCGACGACGAGATAAAAAAGCTCTAATTGCCTCAGCGGCTTCGGCGGCTTTTTCGTAATGAATCAGGTGTCCGACCTTCGGGATGATGACGAACTGCTCTGGATTGATTGCCGCTGCGAGCCGGCGCTCTTCGGGTAGCGGCGTGACGCTGTCGCTATCGCCGACAATCAACAAAACGCGTTTTGTTGCGAGTGTTCGTGCGGCGTCGATTGCCCCGTGTTTGTTTATATCGCGCTGTAGATACCAGTAGAACTCCACATCGGAAAAATAGTCGAGATTTTCAAAGTGATGCGCGACAATCGCGCGCTTCATGTCAGGCTCGCGCGTTTTCATCATGACGCGCGAGAACAGTCGTGACATCGGCTTGCTGCGCACGACGTGTTTTTCGACTAGTTGTGATTTGCTGCCGAGGCGATACTGCAACGTCGCCAGAAATGCGCCGACAAAGCGTCGATCAATCAATCGAACTGGTGTCGGCACAGGACTAATGAGAATGACGTCGCTATAGAGCTCGGGCGCGAGGGCGACCATGCTGGCAACGACGAGGCCTCCCATGGAGTGGCCCAAAATTATTGGTGGCTCAGAGAGTTCGAGCGAGCGAACAAACTCGTTCGTGGTGCGTGCCAGGCCTTCGATAGACCAGTTATCCCGACGCGGCAACGAACTGTCGCCAAAACCTAGTAAGTCGGGTATGACGAGGTGATGCTCATCGAGCAGCGGGGCGATATATTGGAAGCCGCGGTGATTGCCAGTGATACCATGGATCATGATGATGACGGGCAGCTGGTCGTCGTGGTAGGTCTGATAGTGCAGGCGCTCGCCTGACGAAAGTGTGTAGTGGTTTGGTTGGACTGAGTCAGGTGTGCTATGCATAGTCAAGTGGTAGTATAGCAGACACTCGTGTGGTTATTGTTTGCGCATGCTTTTTGCCGCATCATGTACATACTGCGCGGTGAGTGGGCGCAGTTGGTCGAGTGGTGCCCACGCGGCATCGAGGATTTCGATGTTTGGTTGTATGTAATACTCCCTGCCTGGATCGAGCGTGACCACGAAGCAGTCGTACTGCCATACCATAGACCAAGATTGCTGTGTGTAGTTGCCGAGAGTATGAAAGTCAGATGGATCGAGCACCATCCCGAGTTCTTCGCGCACCTCGCGTGCGGCGCATTGCTCGCCCGATTCGTCTCGGTCGTATCCCCCACCAGGTAGCGACCACGCGTTGCTCCCCATCGTATCGCGAACCAGCAGTATGTGGTCACCGTGCACGATCGCCGCGCGCGTCCGTGGTGCTCTGTGGAGCCGCGCTAGTATCACGACAAGAAGCAGCGGCCCTCGCCCAACTGCTCGGATGGACAGCAGGAGCGCTCGCAGTGCGCGCGAATGAGGCTTGATAGTCGGTAGCTGAATTGTCGACATGAAGAGCTATCGTTTCATCTGTGCGCGCTGCTCGCGGTCGATGTCGCGGCGCTTGATTGTTTCGCGTTTGTCGTAGTTTTTCTTGCCCTTGCCGAGTGCGATGACGAGTTTGATGAACCGCCCCTGCGTGAGGAGTTTGGTCGGCACGATTGTCATGCCGGATTTTTTCTGGGCCACGAGTGCGGCGATTTGTTTGCGGCTCGCCAGCAGTTTGCGCGGTTCGGTGTCGACCGTGCGAGCCCCTACCTTGCCACGTTCGTTGAGTTTCAGGCTGAAGCTAGCGTTGTTGAGCCACAGCTCGTCATTTCGAATCGTCACGTAGCTCCCCTTGAGCTG
>CAZOOQ010000032.1:0-7454 GCA_964581485.1 uncultured Candidatus Saccharibacteria bacterium | reverse complement strand
AGCAGAGGACTTCTAAGCCTAAGGCCGGTGGTTCGAATCCACCTCGGGGCACCAATAAGTATTTTCTAACTCTATTGTAGGCATCTTATCACCTCATCCCTAACTAGTTTCAAAATTGTCGGACACATTGCAACAGTGTCTACACAGGATGCGTACCAGCAAGCGTCTTTTGACTTGGTCGAAGAGTTTGCCAGCGACCAGTCTGTAGTGCTACTGCTTGAAGCTCTAGCACCATGGCTAGCTGATGAAACAAATGTCCGTATCAAAACAGGCAACAGTATCCTCAGCGGCGATCCGCCTCAGAGTTCGTATAGCATCGATCGTACTCGTGAACTAGTCGTGATTCATACGACCACGGTTCATTTGCTACAGTCTCTACAAGTTGCATTTCAAGACATCAGTCATACGCTGACAGGGTGGCAGCCTTTGTGTCAGACAAACAGCACTCTCCTCCAGGCTGTCACAGAATATAAAGTGAGTCAGTGGTCGTTAGTTGATATCAGTAATGCACGCTCTTACCCAATCACCCCCACTCAGCCGAGCGCTCAACTGGCCGCCGCTCTTGCTCCTAGCGCCACACCGCCCCTGCAGTCTACGCCACAAAACCATACAAACGTCCTGACCATCTGGCTCGCCACAGTACTCGGCGGGTTTGGAAGTGCACTAGCTTCAATGTTTTTCCACCCGCTTATTTCTGCAGTGTTTATTCTGATTGCTATTGGTGGGACTATCTACGGAATGAATGCCGGGAACAATATCATCAAAATTATCTCGGCACTTTTTCTGCTACTGTTCTTGCCGCTACTGGTATACTTCGCCGGAATGGGAATCATCTTCTTGCTTCTGTTCCTGTACTCACCCTACTCCCCGCTGCATCAGTGAGCTCCGCACCACCTCATGAAAAACGAGCCTACGCGGCTCGTTTTTTCTTCTCTGCTTTTTGCTTCAACTTCAGCTTGCGCTTGATGTCGGCGCTGTGCTTGTTGCGCTGCTTTGCCATAGGGGTTCCTTTGTTTTACTACTTTGCTACTATAGCATGGTTAGCGACAATCCCCTAGCGGAGATTTACGCATTTACTCGGCTGTCCCGTATTGTAGCCAGTCTTGAAAGCCGCGACTCGCTCGGCGCTGCTACCGTGCGTCCAGGTCTCAGGATTGACCCGCATACCCTCGGTCTTTTGGATATGATCATCACCAACAGCTGCGGCAGCACTCAGTGCTTGGTCGATTTCGCCGCTCGCAAATCGTCCGCTTTTGGCCTGTGCAAATGCCCAGACGCCGGCATAACAATCAGCCTGCAGCTCTATGTCCACAGAGTCTGCATTGCTGGTCGCGCCGCTATCAAAGACTCCGAGCTGCTTCTGGACATTGTGCCCTACCTCGTGCGCAATCACATACGCCTGCGCTACTTCGCCTGTACTGCTCCCGAATCGACGGTGCAACTCATCAAAAAATGTCTCATCGAGATAAATCGTATCGTCCTCAGGGCAGAAATGCGGCCCAACCTGCGTCGTGGCGACACCACATCCAGACTGCGTGGCTTGGCGAAACAGCACGAGCCTTGGCTTCACATAACTGCGATTGTTGTTTTGGAAGACCGTCGTCCAGACAGTATCGGTCGATCCGAGCACCTTTCTGGTAAACACCTCGTAACTGTCGTCACCCTTGAACTCGGCCGGCTGATCGGTCTGCGGCGTTTGGCCTTGATTGAGTGACTGGACTGTGTTGAGCGCTGTTTCAACAGTTGACTGCGAGACATTGAGCCCCAGATAATTCAAGCCCAGTGTCAAGAGCAGCGCCACGATACCGCCAGTACCCGCAAATGCCAGCGCCGGTGTCGTACCGCGTCGATCCTCGACATTGCCTTCACTCGTAATATCATCCCAGTTCGCCATAACAGCCTATACCCTCATCTAAATAGTATCTGTATTATACACCACTTGGTGCTGGTGGTTCAGCTGATTGATCGATTGCGATAGTAGCAGCCTCGCCGCCAAATACTTGCTGCACCTGCTCGAGTGTAATCGTAATCGTATCACCAGGTGTCACCGAGCCGCTGAGCATTTGCTTGGCAACGGTGTTTTCGACGGCTTTTTGGATGACGCGACGCATCGGACGAGCACCAAGTCGCGGGTCGTAGCCATGCTCGACGAGCAGCTGTTTGGCCGCATCGTCGACAACCACGCTGACTTTTTGGGTTGCCAGCGTTTTGTTGACTGACGCCAAAATCAAGTCACAAACTTGCAAGAGCTCGTCCTTGGTAAACGGTCGAAATACCACAATTTCATCAAACCTATTGAGAAATTCCGGCCGAAATTGATTGCTACTAATCAACTCATCAACAAACGCTCCTTCGAACTTGGCGACTTCAAAGCCGCGCTCGATATACTCTCGTATACGGTCGGCTCCGGCATTGCTTGTCGCAATCACTATCGCATCGCGGAAACTTACTTCGCGGTTTTTGATGTCGCGCAGGATACCTTCGTCGAGCAACTGCAGGAGTGTCGTCAGTA
The DNA here is from genome assembly GCA_964581485.1 of uncultured Candidatus Saccharibacteria bacterium. Classification (GTDB taxonomy): domain Bacteria; phylum Patescibacteriota; class Saccharimonadia; order Saccharimonadales; family Saccharimonadaceae; genus Saccharimonas. The sequence goes on along the minus strand of CAZOOQ010000032.1, from coordinate 4,942 downwards.
CTTCTGGTGCTGCTTTTTCAATTTCGTCGAGCAGCACCACACTAAACGGCTGCTTCATGACTTGCGCGGTCAGACTACTCGAGTCCTCGGCGCCATCCGCAATCAGTCGTACTACGTCTTCGGCGCGTACATATTCGTTGAGGTCAACACGCACCATGCGGTCTTCGCCACCAAAGTACACCTCAGCAAGGGCTTTTGAGAGCTCAGTCTTGCCGACACCAGTCGGACCGAGAAAGAGAAATGTGCCGATTGGTCGATTTTCGTTGCGTACCCCGGCTCTGGCACGACGTAGTGCATCGCTCACCACACTGACTGCGCGCGACTGGTTGACCATGCGTTTGTGAATCAGCTCTTCCATGTTGAGCAGACGCTCTCTGTCCTCAGTACTGCTCGCCACACTGACTTTGACATCCAGGGTTTTTTCGATGGCCTGCTGGACAGAATTCATCGTCACAAGACCGGACTCGCTATAGCTAGCTGCCGACTCCAAGAGCTTGAGCGCGCGCCCTGGCATCGCCAAATCATACACATAGCGCTCGCTCAGTCGATAGGCCTCTTTGATCGCCTGGTACATATATGTCACATTGCGCTGAATCTCCAGCAAAATCAGCTGCTCTTGCATGACGAGGAGCGTCTCATCGGGCGACGTCGGCGGGACGTTGATACGATTGAGTGTATTGATGAGGCTCGGGTTGCGCTGACCGATTTGCAAAAACCGCTGCTCATCCATCGAGAGAATGACCCGGAGACTCCCGGCATCGAGTATTGGCTGCAGCACATTACCGAGATCGACAGCACCGACACCTTCCTCAAAAAACAGCTGTGCGTTGTCGAGACAGATGATGATGTTTTTGGCACGATGCGCCTCGCCAAGCACTTGGAGGATGAGCTGCTCGAGCTCACCACGCCCTGGTGCTGCCGCAATGAGGGTCGCCGAGTCAAGGATAAACAATTGGCGGAATCGCAGCGAATCAGGCAGCTTCGTGCCGGCATCAAGCAGTCGCTCGGCAAATGAATGGATGATGGTCGTCTTGCCGACACCTTCTTGACCGACTAGGACGGCATTTTGGCGCCCGCCACCGCCAAATGTATCAATCAGCTGATCGACCACCTCTGTGCGCGATGGAATACTCACAGTCAACAGACCAGAGTTACGGCCAATCTGCTCGCTGATATTTCGCCCAAATCGTGTCAGTAGCGGAATATAGCCAAATGACCAGTCTCGCGCAATACCCCCAGTGCGTCGCGGTTTGCCATGGCGGTTGATTAGTTCAACCAAATGCTGCTGCCAGCGGATACCCTTGTCGAGATCATCGTCGTCGATGTGAATTTGCGCCAAAATCGACTGATAGTCAGGAAAAAGCCGTACAATCGCAACCGCAAGCACACTGCCAGTGATTTCTTGGAGTCCATTTTTTTGGCGTATTTCATCAGCCGCCTGCCATAGCAGCGAAGTGTCTTCGGGGTTTTGGCTGGCCATCGACTGGAGCAGGCTCGCCGTCAGCCCAAAGCGTGCCGCCAGAAATTGCCCGCTCGCCACCTGACCAACTGCGGTCGCGATTGCTTGTGGCGTGGGCTGCTTTGGGAGTCGTCCCAAGATATCACCAGCCAGTATCGCATCGACCGCCCCGCCTTTGCCGACCGGCAAGACACGGATGTGTTGCTGATAAAATCGATGGAGCATGTAGGGTATCACGGCGGCACCGATACTGAGCCAGCCGAGACTCCACCCCAATACAACAATAGTCACGATACCAAGCAGCACCAGTAGGCTAGCCAGCCATGGCAGCGCACGAGCGACTACACCGTGCACAAGACTACCGAAGCGCGCTTCATCAGCTCGTGTTGCAGTGTAGGTAAAGGTCATATTTTCCATGGCACCCACCCACTCATCGCAAGCACAACCCCTGCTATCGGCAGCAGTGGAATCAACGGCCATAGACAGATAGCAGCCAGTCCAAGCACGCAGGCAACAGCCAATGTCACGCTACCAATCACCATGACGATACTACGTACAATCATCCCAATCACCCGCGATATGAGCTGGTCAAACCATGCTCGTATCTGTACACCGATTGGCCCACGCACACTACCCGCTGAAATCTGTCGAAAGGGCGAAAATAGTGTCTTCAGCAGGATGTCAATCGAAAAATAATCGTACAGGCCCGCAAGCCTATCCCTGACGGACTTGATCTGCTCAATCCACCCCACGCTATACCACCACGAGAAAAGCCCCACAATAAACATAATCTTATTGTACTAGTAATATAAGGGAAGGACCAGCCCTTCCCGCTCTTTGGTCGGAATAAATCCGACCTTTTGAGCTCCCTACCCCTAAAGGCTGCGCTTTCGCTTGCTAGACATGTCGGCGATACGGTGGGGTTGGTTTTGGCTGAATTCGGCATAGACTCTCAGTAGACATGGGGAGCAAGGGAAGGACCAGCCCTTCCCGCTCTTTGGTCGGAATAAATCCGACCTTTTGAGCTCCCTACCCCTAAAGGCTGCGCTTTCGCTTGCTGGGGTAGTATACTGAGACTATATGCGACATCAAATGACAGTCCTTCTGGGCAAAAGCGTAAAAAAAGCTGCTGAACTACGGGGTGGCGGCTCGGCGCTACCCGGCCTAGTGGTCGAAAAAGTCGACCCAGACTTCATGCGTCGTACCCTCAGCACATTGCCTCACGGCGTCGTACTGATTAGTGGTACCAACGGCAAAACCACCACCACCAAGATGGTCGTGGCGCTCCTCGAGAGCCAAGGTTTGAAAGTCTTTACCAATCGTACCGGTAGCAATTTCACGCGTGGCGTCGCCGCGGCACTCCTCTCGGACATGTCCCCGAGCGGTAAGCTCGATGCCGATATCGCCGTACTCGAGCTCGACGAAGCGCACGCCGTTCATTTCGTCAAATCTGTCTCTCCTACCTATACCCTCCTCCTCAACGTCATGCGCGACCAACTCGACCGCTTTGGTGAAATTGACGCCACCGCCGAACTACTTCGTACCATCGCAGTGCATACCACCAAAGGTATCGTCATCAACCGTGATGACCCGCGTCTCTCCAGTCCAGCATTTATCGAGTTGCTACGTGCACCGATTCGTACGTATGGTGTCGCACCGAGCTTGCGGACTCACTTCCCGACCGATGACACGATGCGCTCAGACGACGAACCGCCTACTAGTGCAGCCAAGCCCCTGCTGCGCGATGACACGAGCCTACTGTCATTTAGCGGACAGCGTGCAGTTATCGGCTACCGGAACGGAGAGCATCCCGTCGAGCTGGCACTACGCGGCATTTATAATGTCCAAAATGCGACCGGTGCAGTGGCGCTAACACGGCTCGTAATGGGTGATGCACTCGATGAAACCACAATGCTCCAGGCACTCTCGACGGTACAGCCGGCTTTTGGTCGAGGTGAAAGCATCACAGTGGGCGATACTACTTGTGAGATAGTTTTAGTCAAAAATCCTTCGGGATTTCGTCTTGGTCTCAAGAGTTTTGACTCAAAAGATGCCGATACGATGATCGCAATCAACGATGAGTACGCTGACGGGCGCGATATGAGTTGGCTCTGGGATGTCGAATTTGACAGCCTAAGCGATGGCGTCGCAATGGTAAGTGGGAGTAGAGCTTATGATATGGCACTGCGACTACAATATGCCGAGATCGACATGACACAGGTCGAACCAAGCCTCGGCAAGGCGCTGGAGACGTTTCTCGCTACTGGTACATCGTCAATTAAGCGTGTCTACTGCACCTACACCGCGATGCTCGCTATCCGCAAGCATCTGGCCAAAATCGCAACTGTAGAGGTAGTCCGATGAGTAGCAAAGGCACGATTCGACTTCTCCAGCTCTATCCAAAAGATATGAATATCTACGGCGACTGGGGAAACACTCTCACACTCCAGAAACGCCTCGAATGGCATGGCTATGACGTGACACTGCTGTCATACAACCCAGGTGACGTGTTCCCAGACGATATCGATCTGATTGTCGGTGGCGGCGGCCAGGATAGTGGTCAGACAAGAATTGGTACTGATTTGCTCAACATCGGACCAACACTGCAACGACTCGCCGGTGATGGTGTGCCGATGCTCGTCGTGTGCGGTCTGTTTCAGCAATTCGGTCACTTCTTTAGGACAAAAGACGGCACACTTATCAAAGGTATCGGGGTGCTCGATATCGAAACGACTGCAAGCAATGAGCGCATGATTGGCAATATCGTGACACAGAGCGAAGAATTCGGCATGATTGTGGGCTACGAAAACCACAGTGGACAGACGACGCTAGGTGTGAACGTCAAGCCGCTTGGTAGAGTGATCCGTGGCGCCGGCAACAATGGTCATGATGCTACAGAGGGCGCCCGCTACCGCAACGTCATCGGCACCTACCTCCATGGCTCACTCCTGCCAAAAAACCCTGCCATAGCCGATCACCTTATCGAATGTGCCGTCGTGCGTCGGTACGGTGAGTTCAAGCCCGCCGTCATCGACGACCATTTCGCTGAACTCGCCCGTGATGTTGCAGCCCGTCGCCCACGGTAGCCTCGTGTTACGCGGCCTGTAGCCTCTCGAGATCAGCCAACACCTGCTCAGCATGCTTCAGCGGCGTAACCCGTCCATAGACTTTGACGACCTGACCTTTCGGATCGATAATAAACGTTTTGCGCAGTACGCCTTCGTGGCCAAACATTTTTTTGCCCCATGCCCCATAGGCATCCATTACTGTATGATCAGGATCGCTAAGCAATGTAAACGGAAGCTGGTATTTGCTCATAAATGTCTGGTGACTATCCGCGTCGTCGCGCGACACCCCCACTACTGCAGCTTTTTTGGTGAGTAGTTTCTCGTGCACATCGCGGAAACTACAGGCTTCGATTGTGCAGCCCGGCGTGTCGTCTTGCGGATAAAAATACAACACAAGCCACTGCCCGGCATAGTC
>CAZOOQ010000031.1:0-7652 GCA_964581485.1 uncultured Candidatus Saccharibacteria bacterium | reverse complement strand
CGCATCGGCAGAAATGTCAGTACATCGCCAACCGTATAGAGCCCCGCCGCACGTAATTGCTCGGCAGTCTTCGGCCCCACTCCCTTTATCTGGTCAAGACTTGTCGCTAGATTCATCTGTATCTAGTATAGAGTACTTTTGTCAGCTATCGACACGAGCGAGCAGTATGCCTTCTAATTCTCGAGAAGTATTTTCAAGCTCTTGCATGAGCTCATCGTAGTCCTGTTCTGGATGTTCCGATTCCATGTACCATTGATTGTAGAATTTCAACTTTGGCTCAGTGCCACTCGGTCGAATTGTGATACGCCGACGGACATCGCCAAACTCGAGCACGAACACATCACCCGAAATGCAGTCAATGGGAGTTTTAGTGCCTGTTGCGATATCGGTGCGCTCAAGCGACTGATAGTCGAGCACCGCTGTCACTGTGTGGTTATCGATTTGCATCGGTGGATGCGCGCGCAGCTGGCGCATAATCTCTTGCATCTGCGCGAAGCCTTCGGCTCCCGGACACACCATAGTATCGAGGCGCTCGACATACAGCCCGTACTCGCTGTAGAGCTCAAGCATGCGATCCCACAGCGTCTTTCCTTCGCGCTTCAGCTCTGCAGCGTACTCAGCAAGTGGCAGAGCGCCAGTTGCGCCGTCTTTGTCGCGCGCATAGTCGCCTTTGAGCAACCCGTAGCTCTCCTCGCCACCGATAACAAAGGTTTCGTCGGTATTCTCTTTGTTCAATATCAACTCACCGATGTACTTAAAGCCAATGAGCATATTGCCGTACGTCGTGACGCCATATTTGTCAGCGATTGCCTCCATCATATCTGTCGTCACGATGGTTTTTGCAATGTAATCACGAGAAGTCAGATCACCGCGCTCTTTGCGTTTGCGCAGTGCAAATTCTGTCGCAAGCACCGCTGATTGATTGCCATTCAGATAGATTGCCTCGTCGTTTTGCCGCACCATGACACCGATCCTATCCGCATCGGGGTCATTGGTAATGGCGATATCTGCGTCTTCAGCCAACATCAATGCGACTGACCGATCATTGGCGGCTTTTTCTTCAGGATTTGGCTTGCCGTTTTCAACAGTCGGGAAATTGCCGTCTGGTTCCATCTGCTCCGTAACGAGGACGATATCGTTGAATCCTGCCTGTCGCAACGTCGGCAATACATTGGTTTGTCCAGCACCATGGAGTGGTGAGTATACGATCTTGACATCCCGCGCAGTTCCCTCGGCTTGGGCAACGACGGCTGCGAAATATTTGGCATCCATTTCATCGGAAATCACAATAATTGCGCCACTTTCCACGCCCCCTTCGTACGAATCAAGCGCATGGATCACCTCTACTTGTGATGCTACTGCCAGCACTCCTTTATCGTGCGGGGCAACCAGCTGGCCGCCATCACTCCAGTAGGCTTTGAAACCGTTGTCGGCGGGCGGATTATGGCTCGCGCTGATTACGATTCCGACCGCGCATCCAAGCTCACGAACCGCAAAGCTGAGTTCGGGTGTGGCACGAAAACTATCAAAAATATATGTCTTGAAACCATTTGCGGCCGCAACTTGAGCCGCATATTTGCTGAGCTCAGGCGAGCTGAGTCGCGTGTCACAAGCTATGACAACGCCTTTGTTTGGCGCTTCTGGATCTGCTTGGGCTGCATACAAACAAAGCGCCTGCGTCGATTCGCCAATTGTCACGCGGTTGATACGGTTACTACCAATTCCCGTCGTACCGCGCCGACCACCAGTGCCAAATTCTATGACCTTAAAAAACGCATCTTCGAGGTCTTTCCAGCGCTTGTCGGCGATCATCTGCTCAAGCTGTGGTTTGTATTCCGCGTATTTTGGCTGACTCAGCCATGCATCGATGTTTTGTATTGCCGATTCCGAAAGGTGTTGTCGATAATTGCTCATACTAGCCTCCATATATTGCCGCGATCTACCTGCCCGTTAACTAGCGGACAAGTACAAAATTATTTTTACCTTTTTTGACTAAACTCGTCTCTGTAATTTCGCGGTCATCGCCAATTTTTTGACCATTTACCGATACCGCTCCTCCAGTGATGAGGCGGCGGGCTTCGCCGTTGCTGCTCGCGACACCAGCTGCGACGAGAGCGGCGATGACTGACTGTTTACCGACAGTTGGGATTTCTGCGGCAAGCTCTTCGAGGTCAGAGTCGCTCAGACTAGCAAAGTCTTCTCCGCCAAACAGCACACCCGTCACGCGCTCGACTGATTCACGGCGCTCACGACCATGCACGAGCTCGGTGACTTCGCGGGCAAGTGTTTTTTGGAGCAAGCGCGCGCCAGGATTTTCTTTGTGATTCGCAATTACCGCCTCTACAGTCTCACGGTCAAGCAAGGTGTAGATTTTGATGAGATCCTCGCTCATCTCGTCGTCGCAGTTGAGCCAGAACTGATAGAACTGGTACGGACTGGTCTTTTTTGGGTCGAGCCAAATCGCGCCACCCTCACTTTTGCCAAATTTCACGCCAGTTTGCTTGTTGACGATAAGTGGCGCGGTGAGGACATGCGCCTCGGCGCCTTCGAGACGTCGGATGAGCGACACACCCGTGATACTATTGCCCCATTGGTCAGCACCGGCCACTTGCAGTGTGGCGCCTTTTTCGCGGAAGAGGTGCAAGAAGTCATACCCCTGAATCAACGCATAACTAAACTCAGCATAGCTAATCCCCTCACCACCCTCACCGATACGGGCTTTGATAAATTCACGGTCGAGCATTTGTGTCATACTGGCGTGCTTGCCGACTTCTCGGAGGAAATCGAGGTAGCCCAGGCCTTTGAACCAGTCATAATTGTCGACAATCTCAAACTCTTGATCGGCAAACACCGCGCTGTACTGGGCCGAGATGCCGCGACGATTTGCTTCGAGCTCTTCCATAGTTTTGAGATCGCGCTCTTGCTTCTTGCCGTCCGGGTCGCCGATCATACCAGTCGCACCGCCCACGAGGAGGATGGCCTTGTAGCCATGATTGATGAAGTGGCGAATCATCATCGCAGGCGCGAGATTACCAATCTGCATACTATCCGAGCTCGGATCAACACCCCAATAGAAAGTCCGAGTCTCCTTGTCCAAATCGCTGATATCAGCAAAGGTCGATTGGTTGATAAACCCGCGCCACGCTAGTTCTTCACTGAGCGTCATATGAAACTCTCCTTTCTTGGTTTAATAGTAGTCATAGTAGCACGAAACAGACTTTCGCGCACTTCGCGCATGGTATATAATGAGTCACAATATTGCTTATGGGAAGTGAGTTGATGTGGTAAAGTCGAAAAAATCAGCGCGCAGGATCAGCGTGTATTCCAACCTCGCGACCAAGCGTCGCACCAAAAAAGATACCAAAGCTCGCAAAAAGGCTGAGTATTTGGCGACCCTCCCCAAGCACCCTGTAAAACGCCTTATTTACCGCATGCACCCCAAGCGTGTGGCCTCATTTTGGTTCAGCAAAAAGGGCCTGTTTACACTACTCAAAGGTATTGCTGTGCTGCTCATCGCAATGGTGCTCATGCTGTTGGCGCTGTTTGCGTACTACCGCAAAGATCTCGACGCAATCCGCCCGAGCACGCTATCTCAGCGCGTCAAAACCACGGTCACAAAATACTACGACCGCAACGACAAGCTCCTCTGGGAGGACAAGGGTGACGGCGATTATACTGTGGTTGTCGATGCAAAAACCATCGCACCTTGCATGGGTCAGGCCACCGTAGCTATCGAGGATAAAGACTTCTACCGGCACGGTGGTGTCAGTCCCGCCGGTATCATGCGTGCGCTAGTGAGCAATACCCAGGGCAATGCAATCCAAGGTGGTTCGACGCTCACTCAGCAGCTCGTCAAGCAAGTCTTTTTCCCGCCAGACGAAGCCCAGCAACGCGGCCTCGCTGGTATCCCTCGCAAAATCAAAGAGATGATTCTTTCTGTGGAGGTAGAGCGTATGTACACAAAAGAGCAGATTCTCGGTCTATATCTCAATGAATCGCCGTATGGTGGTCGACGCAATGGTGTCGAGTCAGCCGCTCAGACATATTTTCACAAATCATCCAAAGACCTCAGTCTACCAGAATGCTCATTCCTCGCCGCCATCCCCAATAACCCGTCTGTGTACAACCCCTACAATATTGATGGCCACAGGGCACTGCTCGCTCGTCAACAAAAAGTGCTCGACGACATGGTTGACATGAAATACATCACCAAAGCCGAAGCTGACGCTGCCAAAAAAGTTTCGGTCATCGATACAGTATTCCCTCTGGCCGATCAGCTCGAAGGCATCAAAGCGCCACATTTCGTACTGATGGTGCGCAGTCAGCTCGAGAAATCACTCGGCAAAACTGTTGTCGGCAATGGCGGCCTCGTCGTCAAAACAACTCTCGATCTCGATGTACAAGCACAACTCGAAGACAACATGAACGCCATATTTGATGGGCGCATGACCGATCGCAACTGTGGCGGCATCAATTGTTCAAATTATGCCGGGTTTACGAATGGCGCTGCCGCTATCGAAGACACCAAGACTGGTCAACTCGTGGCACTCGTTGGCAGTCGCGACTACAAATACCCAGGCTTTGGCCAGGACAATGCTGCGACCGGATTTATCCAGCCGGGATCATCAATCAAGCCACTTGTCTATGCGCAGCTTTTTCAAAATCAAGGTGAAGGCAACCAAAACTTTGGGAGTGGCTCGGTACTGACCGACACTCAGACCACCTTTCCAGAAGCACCAGGCTGGAAGGTACAAAATGCCGATGGCAAGTTCCAGGGCAATATCACGGTTCGCCAGGCGCTCGATCGCTCGCGCAATATCCCCGCCATCAAAGCATTTGCTATCAACGAGAAGAACAAGCCAGGCAGCTCATGGGAGACGATTCGCAACCTCGGTGATACACTCTACTGCACCCAAGGTGCCGATGCCCAAGCTGGCCTCTCGAGTGCCATTGGTGGCTGTGGTACGCGCCTCGTCGACCATGTCAATGCTATGGCTTCTCTCGGACGCATGGGAGTACATATGCCACAATCAACCATCCTGCAGGTTACCAATAGCACAGGGCAGGTTCTCAAGACTTACAAATCCGAAACCAAGCAAGTAATTGACCCACAAGCTGCATACATCGTGGCAGACATCATGGGCGACTCAAATGCTCGTGCTGGACTCGGGTGGAACCAAGATTACCTATTTAGTCTCAATGCATCGGGCATCAAAACTGCCGCCAAAACCGGTACAAGCAACGGTGAGCTCTACGGCAAAATCGTACCAAAAGACATCTGGACAGTCGGCTATACTCCGAATCTTTCGATGGCAGTCTGGCTCGGTAACCCCGACACCACACCGCTGCGCCAGGGAAATTCGCTTATCCCCGCAATGCTTTTTGATCGCACGATGGCTGCCGTCACCAAGATGTATGTCGACCAAGGCAAGGCGCAGTACAGCGATTGGTATACTGCCCCAGAAGGTATTCAAAAGATTGGCAATGAAGTTTACCCATCGTATTACAACAAAAAACAATCTGTTACCAACGCCACCATGACATTTGACAAAGCCTCGAAAAAGAAAGCAACTGACTGTACGCCAGCTGCAGCAAAGATTGAGATTGGTGTCAGCAAGGTTGTTGACCCCTACACCAAAAAAGACGTTATCTCTGCCCCCGATGGCTACAACCCAAATGCCGATGATGATACACACCAGTGCGGCGATGCTCAGCCGACTGTGACGGTAGGATCGATCAACACCAGTGCACGCACCGCAGCCGTCACTGTCACCAATGGCCGATACCAGCTCCAGTCTATCAGCGTCAGCTGTGGCAGCACTGTCGTCTCAACGCAAAATGTCTCGAGTAGCGGCACGTATCCTGTCAGCTTGTCGCAAGTGACAGCACCCTGTACGCTCACTGCGACCGTCACCGACGTCGCCTACTACACACAGACCTCTGCAGGCGCTGCTTACACACCCCACTGAAGCGGTAGTGGATGGCCACCAAACAGACCACGCCAGTAGGCGTGGTCTTGGGTGTTGTGGCGACATCGCCGTCAGTGTTACTGCTTGGCAACAAGATCGAGCAGCGCCGCCTCTCGATCGCTGCTGCGCTTTGGCTTGGCGTGATAGGCGCGACGATAGTTGTTTTGTGCTTGAGGCGCAGCTTGCTTGTCGTTGTTACTCCGTCGTTGTGATTGGCGGGATGGCTGCGCAGCACGAGTTGCTTGCGGTGTTGGTTCGGCTGCTTGGGTAGCAGCTTTTTGGGTTTGCTGCGCGGCAGGCTTGCGACCTGATTGCACCTGCTTTGGTTTCTGTGCCACGGCTGCTGGCGCTGCTGTACTGCGTACTGGCTTCACACCGACGCGCTTGGCAAACATCATCTTGCCGGCTGCTGTCTGCAGGCTACGGACAATCTCAACACGCGCTGACTGGCCGATGAGAGAACTGGCTTGCTCGACAACAACCATCGTGCCATCTGGTAGGTAGCCGACTGCCTGGTGGCCATCTTGGCCTTTTTGGACGAGCTCAATAGTCAGCTCTTCGCCAGGCAGATGCGCCATACGGAGTGCTTGAGCGAGCTCGTTGATATTCAGCACTTTGATGCCTTCGACAGCTGCAACTTTATTGAGGTTAAAATCAAGCGTACAGATAACTGCTTGGTGTTGCTTGGCGAGATTAAGTAGTCGTTCGTCGACACCCTCATCAGCCTTGCTGCCGTCTTGTAGGAGCTCTACCTCGACGCCGTCCATGTGCTGCAGCTCTGTCACCACATCGAGGCCACGACGCGCTCGAGCGCGCTTGTCGGCATCGGCATGGTCAGCCAGGAACTGCAGCTCACCTACGACGCTGCGTGGGATGACCAGTGTGCCACCCATAAATCCCGTGGCTGCGAGTGCCGTGATACGGCCGTCCATCAGGACAGACGTGTCGATTAGTATTGCTCGATCTTTGGCTTTGATGCCAGTTTTTGGCAATTTTGCCAGGAGGTACGATACTTCTCCGAGTATCACGAGTGTGACGGCGAGGAGTACGATATCTTTTGTTTCCATAATTAATTTTCCTTTCTATAGAATGTAGCGGGGGTCGGGAAAGTGCCACAATAGCTTTCTCAGGCACCCTCTACAGGGCTACGCGCCTGTGGCGGTCGGCTGACCTCAGGACTCGCATAGGCTCGTCTTGAGGTCACAGGTCTTCGAAACCTACCGTACCCCTCTCCCTCGCTACTCGCTGATACTATCTATTTCAAATAGTCTATCAGCGCTTGACGCACATCTCGTACGCCGTTGATAAATGAATGTTTCTTGGCGCCGACAGCTGTCATCGGGGCCAGTGCTTGGGTAAATCCAAGCTTTTTTGCTTCGGCGATGCGTTTTTCGGTGAGTTGTGCCGAACGAATTTCGCCGCCCAGACCTACTTCACCAAATACCACCAGTCCATCGTCGAGTTTTCGCCCGGCTGCCGCACTCGCGATTGCCATCGTCACCGCGAGATCAGCTGCTGGATCAGCAAGTTTCAATCCACCAACGACATTGATATAGATATCTTTGTCAGATAAATTCAGTTTTGTGCGCTTCTCGAGCACGGCGATGAGGAGATTGAGGCGATTCAAGTCAAAGCCACTTGCTGTCCTCTTAGGATACCCGAAATTTGTCGAATTGACAAGTG
>CAZOOQ010000030.1:0-8696 GCA_964581485.1 uncultured Candidatus Saccharibacteria bacterium | reverse complement strand
GCATGAGGTATACTAGCTACTATGACCAAACTTCGTGGGGTAAATCTCGGTGGCTGGCTAGTGCTCGAAAAATGGATGACGCCGAGCTTGTTTGCTGATGTCGATGCGATCGATGAGTATACATTTATGCAGACGCCAGGTGCGCTCGGAAAGTTGCGTGAGCACCAAAAGAATTTTATCCGCGAAGAAGATTTCAAGTGGATGCGCGACAATCATATCAATGCGGTGCGCATCCCCATCGGCTACTGGATATTTGATGGCGATGACCCATATGTGTCGTGTATCGGTCGACTCGACTGGGCATTTGCGATGGCCAAAAAATACGATATCCAGATAGTGATATCGCTCCACGGCGCGCCTGGTAGTCAAAATGGTCATGATCACAGCGGGCGAGTGGGGCGAGCCGAATGGTATCGTAGTGCACGGCTACGCACACAGACGCTCGAGGCACTGGTGCGATTGGCGGAGCGCTACCATGACCACCCGCAGTTCTGGGGGTTGGAGCTGCTCAATGAACCGAAAACTGGTGTCGTGCAATGGAAGTTGCGGCGATTCTACAATCTCGCCTATCGACGTCTGGTGAAGATACTACGACCCGATACACGAATTGTCTTTCATGATGCGTTTACCCCGAGGCTGCTTAGTGGTGCCATATGGGATAGTGTGCAGCGTCGCGCCGTTATCGATATTCACTGGTATCATTTTGCATTTGCGCTGCATGCCTATGCGCCTCTCTGGATGTATTGGCAGCTTATATCATGGCATGGTCGGCTGGTGAATTCACTGCAGCGTTGACAGGGTGTCATCGTCGGTGAATGGAGCAACATCCTCTCGCACCAGATGCTGCGCAAATTTCCGGCTGAGCAACACGACGAATTACTCGAGGAGCATCTCGCCCGACAAATCACCGCATACCGTAGAGCAGACGGCTGGTTTTATTGGACATACAAGACCGAAGCGCGGGGTGCGTGGCATTTTCGATCCCTCGTTGAGGATGGCAAGGTACCGCAAGACTGGTATAACCAATAGTGCCGCGCTATACTGGATAGAATGCATAAAGATACTATTTTCAAGCGCACAAAAATCTTGGCAACTGTGGGGCCAGCGACGAATTCACCCGAGAAAATCAAGGAGCTTATCCTGGCGGGAACTAACGGGTTTCGGCTCAACTTCAGTCATGGCGACTACGATGAGCGCGTCGAGCAGCTCAAATGGATTCGTGCGGCCAGTGAAGAGCGCGGCCGACCGGTCGCGGTACTACAAGATTTGCAGGGGCCAAAGATTCGTCTCGGAACGCTCAATAACAACCAGCAACATGTCAAGCAAGACGACGAGATTGTTCTCGATTTTGCTTGCAAGCAGCACGATGGGCTGACCATGCCGGTGCAGTACAATCTCGCCGCTAAGGTCAAGCCAGGCGAGACAATCTATCTCTACGACGGCAATATCCGTACCTCAGTCAAAGAAATCGTTTCTGACACGGCGGTGAAATTGCAGGTGCACAACGATGGTACGCTGATGAGCAAAAAAGGCATCAACTTGCCCGACACAGATTTTGGTGGTGATATTTTGACAGAGAAGGACCTGCGCGATATCGAATTTGGCGCCACCCAGGACTATGACTATGTTGCGCTGAGTTTCGTGCAGAGTGAGGACGACATTCACAATTTGCGACAAATTCTCGTCGGGCATGGCAGTGACGCGGATATCATCGCCAAGATTGAGACAAAATCCGCTATCGAGCCTGAGACGCTCGAAGCCATCGTCAAAGCCAGTGACGGTGTGATGGTAGCGCGCGGCGACCTAGCTGTAGAGGCTGGTGCTGAAGTAGTACCGATCGTGCAGCGTCAAGTGATAGCGCTTTGTCGCAAGCACGGCAAGCTCAGTATCGTTGCCACGCAGATGATGGCCAGCATGGTGCATGCACCCGAGCCGACACGCGCCGAAGTGAGTGACGTGGCTACGGCCACAGTGCAGGGCGCTGATGTGGTGATGCTCAGTGACGAAACAGCCAACGGACACTACCCGATCGAGGCAGTAGCCGCCATGAAAAAAACCATTCTCTACACCCAAGAAAACTGGCCGGTCAGTGATGGCGGCGCGCGTATTGTCAAGAGTGGCTTTGAGTCACTCAACGCGATTTCCCAGGCGGCTGTCAATATTGCCGAAGAAATAGGCGCGCACAATATTATCGCCGAGACAAAATCCGGTGCAACCGCAGCCAATATCGCCTCGTGTCGACCGCACATGCCGATTGTGGCGGTGACTAGCGTGCCACGCACTGCACAGCAATTGGCGCTGAGCTATGCGACACGAAGCTTTGTGCGACCTGATGGCGACAAGGCGGGAGTCAAGCTCGCAAAAGATTTGTTTGAAAAGAAATATTTTGGCGAATCAATGGACCGTATGGTCAGTATCATCGTCAGTGGTCGCCAACCAGGTGTCGCTGGTGAAACCGATACCATCCGCGTCCGGGTGATACAGTGATAAAGATACGAATAGGTAATAAGTAGCATTGCGCAGAAAGGTGGGCAGAAGAGTGGGTAGGCGAGGTTTTACGATAGTTGAGCTACTGATTGTGATTGTGGTGATTGCACTGCTAGCGACGGTGACAATCGTCGCGATGAATGGTCTGAAGAATCGAGCAGAAAATACAAGGGTGCAGACGGACCTCGCGCTGCTAAAAAAAGCGATTATGGTCGCTCGTGACTCTGAGCAAAAGACACTTCCTGCTATAACAAGTCACGGCAATCTATATGGAAGAGGCGGGGTCTCGGCGGCTTGTAATGGTAAGCCTGCTGGCACGGATCTCGCCGCCCTGCCCAGGACTGACAAATGTTGGGTTGCTTATACCAACGCACTAAATAAGATTAGCACCGCAAGTGGCATAAACGTGCGCAACGTCGTTGATCCACTAGGGCGTCCGTACTCAATCAGTGAAGAGGAGGAATCTACCTTTTGTCTAAAGGATCAGCTGTGGGCATTCTCCAAGGAATACGATAGCTGGGGTGGGAGATGGCCAAACTCACAAATAGCAATACCATTTAGTGGATTTGCTGGTTGCTCTTAGGTTTCTAAGGAGTTAAAATACATCATATGAACAAGGGTGGAACATTCTACAAACTTTCGATGAACGACGCGCCGCTTCGTGGCAAGACCGTGCTGGTACGGGCCGACTACAATGTGCCTCTCGATAAAAAAGGCGAAATAACTGATGACTATCGGATTCGCATGAGCGTGCCGACGATTCAGCGACTGCTCGATCTCGATTGCCGCGTCGTCATCATCAGTCATCTGGGTCGACCAGATGGCAAGCGCAACCTCGAGTACACGCTCGAACCCGTTGCCAAACGTCTCGCGACACTCCTGAAACACGATGTGCGGTTTGTCGATGACTGTATCGGCAACAAAGTGTTTATGGCGACCAAGCGCGCGCCAAAACGCAGCGTGACACTGCTCGAAAACCTGCGTTTTTATCCAGGCGAAGAAGCCAATGATCCAGAATTTGCACGCCAGCTGGCCAAGCAAACACACGCTGATGATTTCGTACAGGATGGATTTGGGGTGGTGCACCGTGCGCATGCCAGTACGAGCGCTATCACTCAGTTTTTGCCGAGTGTGGCGGGGCTACTGCTCGAGCGTGAATACATGACGATTACACAGGCGATGAAACAGCCCGCCAGGCCGCTGGTCGCAGTGCTTGGGGGCGCAAAAGTCAGTGACAAGATCGGTGTTATCCAGGCGTTTGTTGGTGTGGCTGACCAGATCGTGCTTGGTGGCGCGATGGCAAACACCTTCCTCGCGCACGACGGAAAGCGCATGGGCAAGAGCAAAGTAGAGCCCGGCCAGGACGAGATAATCGAGCGGATTTATGCGAGCATACGCCACAAAAATGACAAGCAGCCGCAAAAGGATTTTTTGCAGCTACCGGTTGACCTCGGCGTCGGCACCTCACTCGAGCCAACTGCCACGCGCAAAGATCGCTCGGCAAATGCTGTCGAGAGCGACGAGTACGCGCTGGATATTGGTCCAAAATCCACAGAGCAACTACTCGCGACAGTCGCAAAAGCAAAAACCGTCATCTGGAATGGCACTCTCGGGATGTGCGAGATACCGGCGTTTGCGACCGGATCGGCAGCATTGTCCGCGGCACTAGCGGCACATCCGGAAGTCGCAACTATTATCGGTGGCGGCGACACGGCAGATTTTGTACTGCACTGGGACAAAAAGCACGGCAAAAGCTTCACCCATGTCAGCACTGGCGGCGGTGCCAGCCTCGAACTAATGAGTGGGCTGAAACTTCCCGGCGTCGAATGTTTGCTCCCAGCGAAAAAATAGAGTACACTAAGGGCAAGTAACCGTAAGCAATATTTCTATCTGTGGGCAAAAAACTAATTATCGCAAACTGGAAAATGAACCTCAACATCCATGAGGCGAGTTTGTTTATCCATACATTGGCCGATACTATCGAGAGTGATAGCGACGTAGAGGTCGTGCTGGCGCCGTCGATGCTGGCGCTTCAGTCGGTGGCGTTGCAGAATCACCATCATGAATTTAAATTAGCTGCGCAAAATTTCTACTGGCGCGATAGCGGTCCATATACTGGTGAGGTATCCGCTACGCAACTTCGAGGGCTCGTGCAATACGCTCTCGTGGGCCACAGCGAGCGTCGCCATGTGTTTGGCGAGCGCGACCGTGACATTCGCAGCAAGGTACAAGCTGCGTACCGCAATGAAATCACGCCAGTGCTCTGTATCGGCGAGACGGCTGGTGAGCATGCGATGGGCGAGACAGAAGACGTCCTGCAAGATCAGCTCACAGGAGACCTCGGCAATATCACGAGTGAAGATGCTGAGTCGCTCGTCGTAGCCTATGAGCCAGTCTGGGCGATTAGCAATGGCAAAGATTTTGCCGACCACGCCGCCCCGACGCCACACGATGCTGCAGCAGCAGCCAAGATTATCCGCCGCCAAATCGCACAGCTTTTTGGTAGTGCAACCGCCAAAAAAGTCCGTGTCCTCTACGGCGGGAGTGTCAGCGCAGACAACGCAGCTGCCTATCTCGGTGCCGAAGGTATCGATGGGCTTTTGGTAGGTGGCGCAAGCCTCGATGTGCACTCATTTGCTGCCATCATCAAAAAAGCACACACCAAAAAAGCAGCTAAGGGAAAGAAGTAGTCATGACCGACATTGATTTTGAAGAACTCGATAAAGCCGTCAACAACCTTATGTCAGATGTCGATACATCACAGCGTGCGCCAGGACTCGATGACCCAGAGGAAAAGGTCGTGTCGCTATCGCCTTCTGCCGCTCAGCCAAGTACGCAATCGCCTAGTACGACGAGCGAGGCGCAGGCTCCTTCATCGTCTACAGCGCGTACGACACCGCTCGCAGTTAAGCGCCGGGGCCAATTTATGGATATCGTTGCTCCTACGCGCTCAGCTCCTCCGCGAGTCAGTCGTCAAGGAGTTACCCTGCAGCCAACTGAAACAGCTGCTGAAACGCCCGAAGAGACCGTGCCGCCAGTAGAAGCAGAAGAGTCAACCGTATCAACCACAGAGACAGTACCGACTCTGCCATCTCATGATATGGAGTCGACAGGCAGTGCGGTTCCAGAGCCTGTTGCATCTCATGACAGCTCGGTCGAGCTACTTACGACTAGCGAGACTAGTGCTGATAGTGTCGAGCAACCCGCGACACCAGACCTGGATGAGCAGACGAGCTACGAGCAAACTTCAAGCGAGAGTGTACCACCGGTAGTCGACACGCCGACCGACGACACGCAGCCGGAAGAGGATGACGTGCCGCAGTCGGTTGTAGATGAGATCACGGCAGTGACGAGCGACCAGTCGTCCGAGCCGCTGTCATCGCCGTTTTTGAGTGATGCCAAGGTGGAGAAACGTCCACTTGGCACGCCGATTACCCTGCCAGACCCGATCGATACAACACCGCTGACCACTGAGACAGAGACGCTAGACGATGCAAAAGAACTGTCGGCAGAGCCTGCGGTTGACGATGCTGCTACTAGTGACGCACCTGCTGATACTTCATCAGATGAGAATCAGCCAGTGCAGCTAGCCAGCGAGGCGAGTGCGGTGCCAGTACCTGAGGAGCTAAAAACCGAAGTCACCGAAGTAGAGTCTCAGGCTATCGGATCGCCTACCGAGTCGACTGTCGAGCCAACTCAGCCCGTACAGCCACCAGCTGGCGGTTCGATTGCGCAGCAATACAAAGAGCAGCCGAGCAGTGGTGATCAAACCAGTGGTGCGATTTTTGATACGGCGACGTATCACAAGGGTGTCGAGACGCCAGAAAAGAAAAAAGCCTCTCGCAAGATTGTCCCGATTCTGATTTGGATACTGGCGCTACTCGCGCTCGGTGCCGCGGCTGGTGCAGCGTATTTTTACTGGTCAACCCGCTAGTAGCACACCGCTACCGAGGCTGATACAATAGAGACAATGGATATTCTCGAGGGGCTTAATGATGCGCAACAATCTGCGGTGCTGCACACCGAAGGTCCGCTATTGCTTTTGGCGGGTGCGGGCAGCGGCAAGACAAAGACGCTGACGCATCGTATCGCGTACCTGCTGACGCACGAGCAAGTGTGGCCAAACGAAATCCTGGCCGTGACCTTCACCAACAAAGCCGCCAAAGAAATGCGCGAACGACTCTGGAGATTGACGAATGGTATGCATTCACCGCTCGCTTCGACACAATCCCCTCCTAGAAGTTATATGCCCTGGATGGGCACCTTTCACGGTATTTGCGTGCGCCTGTTGCGCCAAGACGGCGACAAGATTGGCATCCAGTCAAACTTTGTCATCTACGACGAGGATGATCGCCAAGGCCTCATCAAGCAAGCCATGAAACAGCTCTCTATCAGCACCGACAAGGTCAAGCCGCGCGCTGCGAGTGCCGCCATCAGTACCGCCAAAAATGAGTTACTAACTCCATCGGAGTATAGCGAGTCAGCGCACTACCCATTCCAGCAGGCGGTGGCACAGATATTTACACTGTACGAGGAAATGCGCCAGGCAGCTGGTGCGCTTGATTTTGATGACTTGCTCATCGAAGTCGTGCGGCTCCTGCGCGAATCAGCCGAAACGCGCGCCAAATACCGCAGCCAATTCAAACACATTCTCATCGACGAATACCAAGACACCAACGCCGCGCAGTATGCTATTGTGAAACTTCTCGTCAACGACCGCAAAAATATTTGTGTAGTTGGTGACGACTGGCAATGTCTCCCTACAAGATCGCCAGTTATGACGCCAAATGGCTTTCGGGCGATAGAGGAACTGCGGGCAGGCGACAAAGTGATAGCCGCTGCCGGCTATGGTCGCACAAATGTTGCCGAAGTGACAAAGCTACGGTCGTTTAACTATAGCGGCGATCTGGTCGCTGTTACCACCGAGAGTGGGAGACAAATTCGTACCACGCCACATCACATTGTCTTTGCGCAGTTTGCACCGACGACGCGCTATTTTGTGTATCTCATGCAAGTTGCTGCCAAGGGCTATCGAATCGGTATGGCAAAAGGCACGCGGTTTGATGGCAAGCGCGATGCAATCGGCCTTCGCGTACGCGCCAACCAAGAGCGAGCCGAGCGCATGTGGGTACTGGCCACCTGCGAAACACGAGCTGATGCACAATATTTCGAGTCGCTGTATAGCTATCAATACGGCATTCCAATGACCGTATTTTGTGCCGATACCAATCGTGCCATGCAGATGAGTCGGCAGCAAATCGACAATATCTACAGCCAAATTGATACGACAAAACGAGCCAAGCAGCTAATGGAAGATCTCGGAATCTTGTATGAATTTCCACACTTCATGCCACAAGCAACAACGCGCGGTGGTGTGGCACGCGTCGCTGTCAACCTGGTATTGTTTGGCGACAAGCGAGTCTCGACGCGTAGTCCATGGTCGGCGAGTCGACTGTCGATAAACACGACAAACCACCAAGCGCTCGAGGCTTTTGGCAAAGCAGGCTACCATATTCGCGCGGGTCGAGCTGGTACTCTCAGGGCGGAGCGACACAATCTCGATTTTGGACGGCTCGAAGCCGAGCTCGATCAGCTACAGCAAACAAGAGACCACACTATCAATCGTTATGCATTTCTGACCAACGAGCGGTATATGTTTCTGCCCGCCTCGCAGCTACATCTGGGTATGGCGATGGCCGTCGAAGAGGACGGAGTGGTGCGCGCTGAGCACATCACGGCTATCGAGCGAATACCGTATATCGGCAAAGTCTACGATATCGATGTGGCGCAAGTACACAATTACAGTACGGGCGGTGTGATTGTGCACAACTCGATTTATAGTTGGAGAGGTGCAGATTTCAAGAACATTCTCAATTTCGAGCGGGATTTTCCAGGCGCCATAGTGGTGAAACTCGAGCAAAATTATCGTTCGACCAGTGCGATTCTCGAGGCAGCGCATAGTGTCATCACCAAAAATATCGAGCGCACCGAGAAAGAGCTCTGGACAGAAGAAGGCGCGGGTACACCGGTGCAGGTACAGGCGGTCTACGACGAATCAGAGGAGGCGTATACGGTGGCGAGCCGTATTTCGGCACAAGTGGCGATTGGTGCGCGCAAGTACAGTGACTTTGCAGTATTGTACCGGACAAATGCTCAGAGTTTTGCGTTTGAGAGGACATTTTTGCAGCACCGCATTCCCTACCAGCTGG
>CAZOOQ010000029.1:0-9426 GCA_964581485.1 uncultured Candidatus Saccharibacteria bacterium | reverse complement strand
ATCCAAAAAGGCGCAGCCTACGGCTGCCCCAGAAATTTCTCCCCCTCTGAAAAACCCTTGGCATTCGCTGCGCGAAGCCAAAGAAAAAGCCGCCCATTCGGGCGACCAAATCCAAAAAAGTTTCCTTGTGGCAGGGGCACGTGGAATCGAACCACGATCTAAGGTTTTGGAGACCTTTATATTAACCGTTATACTATGCCCCTGTATTGTTATTGGACAGCTTGAGTCGCTTGAGTAATGCGCCTGAAGCTGACCTACTTGATTTTAACTGATGCTCTCTCTGTTTGGCAAGCTCAGCAGATAGATATGCTTCGTAATATGCAAGAGTAAGCGGGATATAGTGTCGTGTCGAAGTCACCATGCCCGCACTATGTTCAGCGAAACGCCGTTTCAGATCACTCGTTGAGCCATAATAATGCCAATTATCTTTTTTTGATGAAGCTAAGACGTAGACATAATGCATAAAACCCATCTTCTGCTTGGAGTGGAATCGCCCGTACCCCGCGGGGAACGGGTTGGAGACCTTTATATTAACCGTTACCCGTGCCTCACGAGGCACGGGTGCCCCTATACAAAAGCACTGAGGTATTATAGCAAATTTACCTCTATGCCGCTACTATTTGCTCTGGCGTTCTTCTTCTTGTTTGACGCGGACTGCACGGTTGAAGCGCTTGTCAGCGACGGCATCGGCGTAGCGCGGCATAGGCGGCAGGGCGAGGAGTTTCTCGCTGCCGGTCTTGCCGTCATCGAGGTCGATGCAGGCTTCGACAAAAAACTTCTCGATGAGCCATTCACGGCCAGGCGCAGTTTGGCCAGTGACAGTAATACGCCAGCGATTGTCGCCCCACTCCTCTGTCTTGGTGATGCGCAGTGGTTTTGCGAGCATGGTTTTGCCCTTTGGGATAGCTGAGATGATTTTGCGGATAGCAGCCTCCCCTACCTCCTTGTCTCGCACAAAGATATCGACCGCAATTGTACGGACACCTTTTGGGGTGACATGCACGGCCGTAATATGTTGGTTGTGTACCCAGATGATTTCCCCATTGAGTGCACGGAGGCGTGTCGAGCGCAACGTGAATCGCTCGACCACACCAGCCACGTCCATAAATGGCTCGATCTTGATGAAGTCGCCGATCTTGAACCAGTCCTCCGTAATCATAATCGATCCTGAGGTGAGGTCGCGTAGAATGATGCCAACCGTCTGTCCCGCGATGACCACAAAGAACGCACCTGCACCTATCGCTGCCGCACCGTTGCCCGCGCTACTGCCGTCAAAGGGGTTGAGTGCTCGCCACGCAAAATAGCCGACAAGTGCGACGACAAGCGCCCGAACGACCGCAACGGCTACCCCGAGATAGGTTTCGATTTGACGGAGCTTGAGTGCTTGCTGGTCGTCCGAGGCTTGATCGCTGCGTAGTGCAATATGCTGTGCAATCGACACGATTGCTTGCGCAAGAAATCGACTCAACCAATACGCGATGACCAACGAAGCAATCAATATAAGAATTAAGCGAAAGGCATTGGGCTGGGTCGCAAATTGATATACGTCGTCGACGAGTCTTTGAAATGCTGAAGAGTTATTCATCACTCAATAGTGTAGCAAAGACTGGTGTATCGATGCATGTGGATAACTTTGCAAACGGTTGATTGCATATAGCCATAAGCAGCGCTATAATAACGAGTAGAACAGCTAACAACAGAGGGGTGAGCGCGGACCAATCAGTCCACCACATTTCAACATGAACATACTAATGCTAGGGTGGGAACTGCCACCGCATAACAGCGGCGGACTAGGAGTAGCTTGCTACCATATGTCGAAGGCGCTCGCTGCACAAGGTGCTAGCATTGATTTTGTCCTTCCCTACAACGCACCACATCCAGGCACAGAATACATGGCTATTCATGCTGCGACTCGACTCGACCCTGTCCATAAGTTTGGTTTGATGGGTGCCTATGATAGCAAATATGCCGACGTACTTGATTTTGCCGATGTCGACGCACGCACGCCAAACACCATGCGCGCCGTCCAGAAGCGCTACGTCAAGTACATCGAACGCTTTGTCAAAACTCACGACACACCAGATGCGATTCATGCGCACGACTGGCTAACGATGGAGGCTGGCATGCGTGCCAAAGAACTGACGGATGCACCGCTGATTGTCCATGTTCATGCTACAGAGTTTGACCGCGCAGGGAGTTTTGCTCAGGGCAACCCTGTCGTACACGAAATCGAATATCAGGGATTGATGATGGCAGACCGCATCGTCGCTGTGAGCCATATCACCAAAGAAATTATCGTGCGCAAATATGGGATTCCGGCTGACAAAATTGAGGTACTGCACAATGCGATTGATCTCGATGTCGTCAATGGCTACGAGTACGATGGCCGCACCTATCGCTATCTGGAAATGCTGCGCAAAGAAGGCTACACGGTCGTCTCGACAGTCACACGATTTACAGTCCAAAAAGGCTTGACGCATCTTGTCAAAGCAGTTGGCCGAGCGAGCGAGCGCTATGACAAACTTGCACTCCTGTTGGCTGGCGATGGCGAGCAGCGTGATGAGCTGATTGCGCTTGCGGCCGAGCTAGGCATTTCTGACAAAGTGTTTTTCACTGGATTTGTCCGCGGCAAACAGTGGCGTGATGCCTACAACGTCGCCGATGTATTTGTCATGAGTAGCGTTAGCGAGCCCTTTGGTATCACTGCGCTCGAGGCTGCTCACCACGACACCGCGCTGATTATTAGCAAGCAATCCGGTGTCGGCGAGGTGCTCGATAGTGTCTTCCGCTATGACTATTGGGACACTGACAAGCTAGCCGACCAGTTGATTGGGATTGCGACCTCACCTGCCCTCAAAGCGAGTCTTCAGACAAACATCAAGCGTGAATACGCCCGTCTGTCCTGGGATGACGTCGCCAAGCAGTGTGTGACGATGTATAAGAAAGTGATGATTGGAGCGACAGCATGATTGGGCGTGGGATCGTACTGTACCTACATATGCACCAGCCATGGCGTATACGGGATTACTCGGTGTTTGACACCGCTGAGCGACATGATTATTTTGGTGACAATACCGAGTCGCATCGCAACAACCATGTGATTTTTGAAAAAGTTGCTGGCAAATCATACCGCCCGATGGGTGCCTTGCTCGAAAAGCTCCTCCATGAGCACCCGGAATTTCGTCTCTCGCTCTCGATGAGTGGTACCTTCCTGGAACAGGCAGAAGCCTGGGCACCAGATGTCATCGAGACGTTTCGTCGATTGGTCGAGACTGGTCGGGTCGAAATCGTCGCGGAGACGTACTATCACTCGTTGGCGTTTTTCTATAGTCGGAGCGAATTTGAACACCAAGTCGAAGTGCACCAGGCGAAAATCAAAGAACTATTTGGCTACACCCCGACTGCGTTTCGCAACACCGAGCTGGCGTACAACGACCAGTTAGCACAGTGGGCAGACAAGGCCGGCTACCAGGCGATTATCACCGAAGGCTGGGACCCTATCTTAGGCTGGCGCAGCCCAAACTATGTCTATCAACCAAAAGGCACCGAGCAGATTAGTCTATTGCTCAAAAACTATCGATTGAGCGATGACCTGGCGTTTCGATTTAGCAACAAGGCATGGGAAGAGTACCCGCTCACTACTGACAAGTACCGTGGGTGGATCAATGATTCGCTTGGCGATGAGGGCGAAATCGTCAATCTCTTTATGGACTTCGAGACCTTTGGCGAGAATGTCTGGGAAGACACCGGTATCTTTGAATTCTTTGAGCGATTTGTTGGGGACTGGCTGGCAAATCCGGCAAATACCTTTTACACTATCACCGAAGCCGCCGACAAATTCCCACCGAAAGATGAAATCAGTATGCCGGTGACCGTGACCTGGGCCGATAGTGAGCGCGACCTCACCGCGTGGCTTGGCAATGCCATGCAGCATGAAGCGATGCAGCATCTCTATGCGCTCGAAGATGACGTGATGCGAGCTGGCGACGAGAGTCTGATCGGTGATTGGCGTAGGTTGACGACGAGTGACCACCCGTACTATATGTGCACGAAGTGGTTTACTGACGGTGATGTGCATGCCTACTTTAGCCCGTACGAATCACCCTACGATGCGTTTCTCTACTATATGAATGCGATTCGCGACATGCGATATCGGCTATATCATTACCATCAACGAGGTAGATTTTAGTGGCGCGGCCTGTTGTACTTAGCAATGGTGAGCTACATGTCGGTATCAACAAATTTGGATTGGTGCATGATTTTTATTTTCCGTATGTTGGACTTGAGAATCACGCTGCGGGGAAGTTTTTGCGTCACATGGTTGGGGTATGGGTAGATGGCAAAGTCAGTTGGCTTGACGACGGCGAATGGCAGCTAGATTTTAGTTATCCGCACCAGTCGCTCATTGGTCATATCGTGGCCAAGCATGCAGCCATGGGGATTGTGCTTGAGTTTGACGATGTGGTCGATGCTGAATTTAGTGCTTTTATGCGCACGATTCATGTTGTCAATCTCGCCGACACGCAGCGAGACATCCGTTTATTTTTGCATCAGGCATTTGTGATTGGTGATGCTCGGAGCAACACAGATACGGCGCAGTACTTACCTTCCGAAGACGCAATTTTGCACTATCGAGGTCGTCGTGCATTTGTGGTTGGCGGTGTTGATGGGTCGGGGCGACCCTTTGACCAGTACGCAGTCGGACTATTTGAGATCGAGGGCCATCACGGCACATATCGCGACGCCGAAGACGGTGAGCTCAGTGGCTCGCCTGCTGAGCACGGCCGAGTTGATTCGACGATACGGTTCAAATTTGATATACCAGCCCATAGCTCATCGCGCGCATCCTACTGGATAGCATGTGGCACCTCGACACGCGAAGCACTCTATGTACACAAACAGCTGGTCAGGCAAGGTATCCATCATCGCCTCGATGTGACGCAGCGATGGTGGCAAGTATGGCTCCAGTCAGCGTACAAAGCAGCCGAAAAAGTCGCACCTGCGCACCGAGACAGCTTCCTAAAGAGCGCGATGATTGTAAAGTCACACATCGACAAGCGTGGCGCTGTGATTGCAAGCACCGATAGTGCGATTCTTAATTATTGGCGTGATGCCTACGGGTATTGCTGGCCGCGAGACGGTGCATACGTGGTGTGGCCGCTGATTCGCATGGGCTACAAAGATGAGCCGTACCGATTCTTTGAGTTTTGTCGCCGAGCACTCAATGCTGGAGGCTATCTCATGCATAAATACCGCGCCGACGGTGCGCTTGGAAGCAGCTGGCATCCGTACTTGCATGAGCATGGTGTTGTTGCGCCGCCCATTCAGACCGATGAAACCGCACTTGTCCTCTTTGTCTTCAGTCAGTTTTATCATGCGCAGCGTGACGACGAGTCGCTACTAAAGGAGTTTTATGAGCCAATGGTAGTGCCGATGGCAAACTTCCTTTCGAGCTATATCGACGAACGAACACACCTGCCAAAAGCCAGCTACGACCTCTGGGAAGAGCAGTTTATGACGACGACATATACGACGGCCATCACGTATGCAGCGCTACTGGCAGCGGCTGATCTCGCAGATGTGCGCAACGACAGTGACAATGCCGTCAAGTGGCGTGCTGCGGCTGACGATATTCACACTGCTGCCGCTCAGCATTTAGTCAACCTCGATCGCAAAACCCTCTATAAAGGCATTCGTGTCACAAGTGATGGCACGGTTGAGCCCGACTCGGTTATCGATATATCAGGTATTTTTGGTGCGTTTATGTACGGTCTGTTCCCTGCCGACAGTGGAGTGACACAGGAAGCAATGGAGACAGTTGAGACAGTCATGAGGCCTAATCCGACAGCGCAACTCGGATTCCCTCGGTATGAGCAAGATGGGTATCGTAGAGCACACGAGGATACACTAGGCAATATCTGGTTCGTCACTTCACTGTGGATGGCGCAGTATTATCTCGAGGTTGGGCGCCAAGATGACGCATGGGCGATTATCGATTGGACGCAGTCGCACATGGCAGGCACGGGCGTGCTCAATGAACAGATTGACCCCAAGACCGGTGAAGAAAAATCGGTCGCACCGCTCGTTTGGAGCCATGCTGAATACCTAGCAACCTTACTCGATACCATCACGGAGTAACATCACTATGACTTCACTCAAGCAAAAGCGCCGCATCGTCCGCACCAAGCGTCTGATTCGACATTTGACACCAGCTCATATTCTCAAAACACGAATCATTGCTGGGGTGGTGCGCAAATTTGCTGAGAAGATAGGTCTCGTTTACTTTGGGCAAATGCATCAGGGCGACGAAGAGTATCGGTTGATTCGTGGGCACACAGTCTCGACCACGCATATTGACCGTCACTACTCGGTCGGATCGCTGCGCGGCTATGATATTGCAGTCGTGATGCGCAATGACACGATATTGACCGCACGTGACCAAAGAGAACGTCGATGCCACTGGTTGATTATTACTATCGATCTTCATACAAAAGGCGACTTACCGCATGCGTATGTCGGCCACCGCAACCGTGATGATGCATTTCAGGCGTCGTTTGAACAACTCACCCCACTCTATGTTGGCGCGCTTGCACCATATCCGCCGCAGTTTTTGAATAACTATACTGTGCACAGCAAGGCAATTGATACGATTGCTATCGAGCGGATGATTACACCAGAGACCGCTGCGGTGATAGTCGAGCATTTTGATCATGCGAGTATTGAGATTGAGGAGAACACCGTCTACATGTACTTGGAGAGTGCTCGGCCCACAGAGGCGCAACTCGATAAGTTATTATCCAATGGCTTGTGGCTGGCGGAGACGATTGATGCCGCTTGCTTGGCGGATGCGTGTGAAGTGACATTTTAGCGTAAAGCCGCGCCAGCGGCTTTTTAAAATCCTTTCTTTTCTCTTTTCGTAGAAAAGAAACAAAAGATACGCTTACTTTTTATTAAAAATAATAAAACTCTTCTTCTCTTTGCGGAGAAGCAGACGCCTACTTTTATCCAAAAGTAGCAAAACAGTTCTTTGTTTCGATCAAAGAACCAAACACGACTTGGGATATCCCCTCCAACGCCAGAAAGTAGCTCAGCTGCTTGTCGGTCACGACAAAACGCAAGCGCCCCACTGTAATATCTTTAGTTACGGACAGTGGGGTTAGTTGTCGTGAATGACTCCGACAATCACCCTCTCTCCTTTTGGGTGGAGTGGCTCCCAAGACCCATGTAACTGTGCGATTGCATCGCAATTACTTCTCGCCATGCGAGAAAGGATTGCGGCGTAGCCGCTTATCTCAAACGGGGTTTGGGTATATCTGCAGCCTCCCAGAGAACAGAGTGGGAAGAAGACCTGATTATCGAGCACGAGCTTTGCTCCGCGCGCAGATAAGTCAAGTATTCTGAGCGCGAAGTTCGCTGCGGAGGTGAAGCCATCCCCAAGGTTTTGCTTCTTTTGCGACAAAAGAAGGCCTTTTGGTTCTTTGGCAAAAAAGAACATGGGTTTGTTTCTTTTCTACGAAAAGAGAAAAGAAAGGATTCAAAAAGCCGCTTGCGCGGCTTTTTTACTTTTACACGATACTAGCTTAGCCCTTTCGCGGCTTCACTTCGTTGCGGCCGAGAGATTTTTTAGTCTCGACATACTTTGCGTGTTTGCGGGCTTTTGGATCGTACTTATTGAGTTCCAGTTTGTCTGGAGTGTTCATCGTGTTTTTGCGCGTGACATAGGTACGGTGACCTGTCAGTTCACTGACAAGGGCGATGATCTTGCGCTTAGTATTCGTTTTCTTGGCCATGATTTCCTCTTAAAGGGTTATTACAAATTCAATTTCCAATTATAACAGTTGGAAGAGCTAATTTCAAGGGGTGAAAGGATGATAGCTCGCTCTTGCGCCGCAGATACGGCGCAAGAGCGAGATGCAACCAGGGCTTAGCCCATGTTGCTTTGGTCGTGCCAGGTGCCGATTGAGTAGGGCGCCTTGTTGCGCCGCCAGGGCCATTGCCAGGTATCTGTTTCGGCGTCCTGGGGGATGAAGTATTCATCCCCAGAGCTTCTGATGGGCACTTCCTTCACCTCGTTGCGGCGAGGCGTGTTGTCTGAAGCTGTCTGCTGCTGACTCATTGCCGCTCCTTATAGTGGTCGGTAGACGGTCAGATGACCATATGTATTTTACAATATTAGCGGTAATTAGTAAAGAGGAGCGGAAAGTCGAAGTCTGCACCTCGTAGTGTCGTCATGACAGCTTGCAGCTCGTCTTTGCTGTTACTCGTCACACGGACGGCTTCTCCTTGGATTTGTGCTTTTGCTTTCGGATGCGATTCTTTGAGGAGCTTGGTAATTTTTTTGGCATCGTCTTGCTTGAGGCCATCGCGAAACGACACGTCTTGCCAAGCGCGCATATTTGCCTCGGTGACTTTGCCGCTGAGGTCGAGCACCTTGCTGGTCATGCCGCGCTTGGCGAGTTGCTTGCCGACCATGTCGATGACTGCTTCGAGTTGCCATTCGTTATTGCCGATAACTTTGAAGCCTTTTTTATCGGCGAGCCATTCGATGGCTGCGGGTGTGCCCTTGAAATCATAGCGGTTTGCGATTTCTTTGGTGACGAGCTGCTCGACATTATTCATTTCAGCTTTGTCGTAACTGCTCTCGATATCAAAACTAAAGTTGGCCATGTGTTCTCCTGATTATGTTGACAAATTCATGTACGCCGGGAAGCGACGCTACGCCATGCTCGGCAAATTCCTCTGCTGATATAAACCCTCCTGATTCGGTGATGGCAACAAACTTCATGCCAGCACCCTGTGCGGCGTTCATGTCGCCTAGCCCATCCCCCAGATAGATAGCTTGGTCGGGAGAAATGTGCTGCGTGGCAAGCCATTCAATAGCTGGTGCAAAGACGCGTGGGTCTGGTTTATGAGTGGGGGTATCTTCGAGCGTTTGTGTGTAATCAAACGGTGAGTCGGTGTAGCTATAGTTGCGTAGATCTTTCTCGTACAAAGCGCGCGAAACCGCAGACAGCATGCCGACGTGTAGGCCAATTCGCTTGAGTGCTGCCAGATCGCTCGGGAAAGTCGAAATAGGTCGCTTCGCAAATTCTGGCGCATCGTAACCCTCGTCGACAATTTTTTGAGTCGCCTCCCAGTCGTCAGTTGCACAGAGTGTCATGAGCATGTCACGAAAGTGCATGTTTGGCCAAAGTTCCTTTACGTCTTCTACGGTACGATTCTGGCCAAATTGGCGTGCGATGTGAATGTTTTGAGCAATCTTTGCGGGTGCTGTTTCGATGCAAGTATCGTCCCAGTCAAAAATAACTGCCTGAACGTTCCCTATTGTCTCGCTGATTCGGTTTTCATTATAGCTCACTGGTTACCTCTATCTATATTATACAATAAAAATCGCCCAAATTGGGCGATGAAAGAGACTCTATGGAG
>CAZOOQ010000028.1:0-10002 GCA_964581485.1 uncultured Candidatus Saccharibacteria bacterium | reverse complement strand
ATCAAGGGTCGTGGTACTGTTGCTACTGGTCGTATCGAGCAGGGTGTTATCAAGCTCAACGACCCAGTTGAAATCGTCGGTATCAAAGCGACTCAGAACTCTGTAGTCACTGGTATCGAGGCCTTCAAGAAGAACCTCGACCAAGGCCAGGCAGGCGACAACGCAGGGCTCTTGCTCCGCGGTATCGAGCGCGATGACATCGAGCGCGGTCAGGTAGTTGTCAAGCCAGGTAGCCTCGAGCCACATACTGAGTTTGACGCTGAAGTCTATATCTTGAAGAAAGAAGAAGGCGGACGCCACACACCATTTAGCAAGGGCTACAAACCACAGTTCTACTTCCGTACGACGGACGTGACTGGTGAAGTTGAGCTCCCAGCTGACAAAGAAATGGTCATGCCAGGTGACACAGTGACCTTCAAGGTCAAGTTGCTCGCACCTATCGCTATGGAGCAGGGTCTCAACTTCGCTATCCGCGAAGGTGGCCGCACCGTTGGTGCTGGTGTTGTGACCAACATCACGAAGTAGTCTCGATTACTTCAGTGCAAAACACCCTTCTATAGCAGGAGGGTGTTTTTGTGCACTGATTGTATAAGCTGTATACGAGGAGTATACTCACTAAATAGTAATACGCGTAAAGGAGAAGTACATGAGTACTAAAGTTAATGAGCAGCTTGAATCATTCCGCGTTCGTCTATTCGAACTATTTTCGAAAAAACTAGAGCACCTTAGTGATATCGGGAGCATACCAGCAGACAGTGACCCAGTATCGTACATATTCTTAGACATTATCGTAGCTCAGACTGATAAACTTAATCCTCGCGTTGAGAACTTACAGTTTAGCTTTGAGACATATCCAGACAGCTTGTATGGATGTAAGGCGTTGGCCCACGGGGGACCAAGCAAAGAGACAGCTGGCTTTTTCTCTGAAGAAAACGACAAAAAAGCCGACAGTTTGCGAGATTTTTTCCTGGATGCTGCTCTCGACCAGACGCTCGATGAGATTAGCCCAGATATCCTTGATGAAGTACAGCCTCTCAAAGATCGATTAGTATTGCGCGTCCAGAATAAGCCTGAGGGCACAATCGAAGCGCGTGTCGTAAAGGACTTCTACGGTGATGCCACACTTGTCAATCAGATCGCCTATTCTACTGACAATCATCGAACCGTAAATGAGAATCAATACAAAGAAGTTGTTACTTTATTGTAGGGTTTCTTGGCTATAAGCGAAAACCCGCCTGACCCGGAGGCCAGGGGGCCTTCGACGGATCGAGACGGGGTCAGTGGTGCACCTTCACAAAGGTGACGTACCCAGACTTTCGACGACTCGGCAGCTTCACTTCTGTGATGTGAATTGTTGCGGCCTCATCGTATCGAGTGAGGGCTGAGTGCAGCATGTTGGTGAGGACAGCGGTCACCTCTGCCTCGGTATAGGGCGCAAAGGTACTTGCGCTCTGGAACGACAGCACGACAGTGCGCGACACCGGTGGGTGAAACATGAAGTCATCACGCTTCTTGCTGGCCTACTCGTTGAGCTCAGTGAAAACCTGCATCATTCCGCCGGGCTCGAAGACCTCGTTCAGTGTTGTGACCAGTGCGACTTGTGGATTGTGCTCTCCCATAACTATGCCTTTCGGTTGTCGAATAGGATGGAGACATTATATATTGTATCATACTTTGCCTCAATAAGCAAGCTTGGGTATCTGTGGGAATTGTTACATTTTTCACTCGCTACGAGAAAACAACAGGGTATACTAAGGGATATCTATGTTCTCACATATCCTGCAGCGCCAGTCGAACAAAAAGCTTGCCCGCCTCAGTAACGGCAGCCTCTTGCTGCCAACTGTTGTGCTGCTGCTCGGTCTCACTATCACTGGCATGTACGCTACGTCGACTCGTGATATCAACGAGAAAGATTATCAAGCTGGGTTGACTCAACAAGCGGAGAGTCTAAGCGCTTACACCACGACGGCAATGCGTGCCTACGGCCAACGACTCAAGGCTACTGCTGCGATGATGAGCATCAAGCATGACATCAGTGCTGCTGGGTGGCACGAGTATTATGACAGAGCTCGCTCCGATGACACCCTGAGTGCTATGCTGGGCGTCGGCTATGTACCAGTCCTTAGTCACGCACAGCTTCAGGATGAAGGCCAAGTGCCGGTATCGAGTCTCGGCACGCCTGTTACAATCTACCCAACCAGCGAGCGTGAGGTCTATGCGCCGATTCTCTACCTCGACCCGAGCACTCTAGACAATCGCCGAGCAATCGGATTCGACATGTATAGCGACCCGAGTCGCAAAAAAGCCATGGAGCAGGCACGCGATACAGGTGAAATCGCTATGACCAACCCTGTGCTGCTTGTCCAGGACAAAGACAAACAGCACCCACACTTTGGTATCCTCATATACTATCCGGTATATGTCGCCTCCTCATCGCCCACTACTGTTGCTGAGCGCCGCACCGCGCTAGAAGGATATACCTACATCGTACTTCGTCCTCAAGACGTGATTGCGGAATATTCGGCACTCACCAGCGAAAAGTTTGCCGGCTCACATGTCACAGTCTATGACATCACCGAGGGACAAGAAGCAAAGCAGCAACTCTACACACCTGCTCCGACGACAAAAAATCTGGATGCCTCGGTCTACCACGGCCAAGCGATCGACAAACTCTATGGCCGCACCTGGATGGCAGACATCTCATCAAATGAAATGTATAGCCGCAAAATCGGCCCATCAGTAATTGCTACTACTGGCGCTCTCCTCAGTTTCTTGCTTGCAGGACTGGTCTATGGGCTATTTTCGCGCCGCATCCGTCACGTGCGCCAGGCACTCGAAAGCGAAGTCAAACGCACCAAAGACGAGCTGCTCGCGCTCGCGTCGCACCAGCTACGCACACCCGCAAGTGGCGTCAAGCAATACATCGGTATCCTGACGTCTGGTATAGTCGGTGAGCTGAATGACCAGCAGCAGCAAATCGCTCAAAAGGCCTACGACACCAACGAGCGTCAGCTGCGTATTATCAACGACATGCTCTATGTGTCACGACTCGAGGCAGGGCAGCTTGTGCTTGAGTTTGCTGAGTTGAATCTAACAGCACTGATACAAAAATCAATCGACGAAAACCATGACTATGCGGCAGAAAAAAACATCACGCTTGTATTCCGCACCAAAAAACCATGTCTTCTGTGGGGTGATGCCAGCTATATCTCGATGATTATCGACAACCTCATCAGCAATGCAATCAAGTATTCTCATAACGATGCTAGCGTCACTATCTCTCTCAAAAAATCTCGCGGTACGGTCACATTGGCCGTCAGTGATACTGGAGTGGGAATCGACGAGAGTGACTATGAGAAAGTGTTTGACAAGTTTACGCGTGTCAGCAATAGCTTGTCTACAGCTGCTGGCGGTAGTGGACTCGGTTTATTCCTCGCCCGCCAACTCGCCAGAGCGCACGGTGGTGATATTACGATTGCCTCGGCGCTTGAGCGCGGTGCGACATTCACCGTGACACTCCCTGTCGCAAAAAACGACACACCAAAAGTTATTCCGCTGTTTGATACATCGGCCAGATAGCACAAAAAAAGCAGAAACCCCGCCTGGCCGAGAGGCCAGACGAGGCCTGCAATCGGGGGCGGGGAAGGGTTGTCAGGTGTATATGCACGCAACGAGCGCCCACTTGTAGCCTGACTTAGTGGCACACACCTCGAGCAACTCAAAATCGTACTTGTGTACGTAGGTTTCGATGAGCTGCGAGAGCTGGAACTCAACCTCTGGAACCAGCGGCTTGCACGCGGACTCCGAACCAATCACGACACCCACATGGCGACGCGATGGGTCGGCATCTCTGTCGTCAGTGATGTATCCCCATATAGTGGCGGCAATCGACTGAGGGCTGTGCATCTGAGATGTGATCCATTCAATTTCCGGTCTAGCCATGACGGCTCCTCTCGTAGTGACGGAAATTAACGATATTGCATTAGATATAGTTGTATTTGTCAATTTACATGCGTGTAGCAATGTGATACTATCAGAGAACAATACTAATCGCACCAGAGAACTCGGCCAGACGACGACTAGATTCCGATTCGAGCTAGCCCACCAACATTTCGAAGAAATGTAGCGGGTGAAGAGGTTACTGGAGCACAATCAACGAAAGGATTCTCCCCTCGTGTCAGACACCAAACAAAACCCAGCAGAAGGCCTGCGTATCCGCATCCGCCTCAAGGCCTATGACCACAAAGTCATCGACCAATCAGCAAAGCAAATCATCGACACTGCGATCCGTACTGGCGCGAGCGTCGCAGGCCCAGTGCCACTACCGACTCGCAAGAGCACCTATACAGTCGTCAAGAGCCCGCACGTCTACAAGATGGGCGGTGAAGCCTTTGAGATGCGCGTACACAAGCGCCTGATTGACATCACCAACGCCACCCCAAAAACTATCGACAATCTGCAAAATCTCAGCCTTCCAGCTGGTGTTGATGCAGAAATCCGCATGTAGATACTTTTGTATACAAAAAACCTCCCGTAGTGAATCACCGGGAGGTTTTTTTGTTGCGAGCGAGCTATTGCTGCGCGGGCTGTGCCACAGGCTGCGGTGTCGCAGGCTTTTTGTTCGTTGTCATATCAGTCTCAGTTTGGTTGAGGCTATCGATTTGATCGTACATACGCTGGACGCGGTCATTGATATCTATCACCCAGAGGCCAAGTGCGAGCACAATGATAGCCAGCAATGCCCAGTAGATGGTTTGGTGTGTGATACGTACGGTGAAAAACGATTCTGTTGGCTTGGATACCTGAAAAGACTGCACCTTATTTGCCGCAGGTCGTGCAACACGTCGGACAGCTGTCTTTGAGGCTGCCTTTGCGGGTGCTCGCTTCACTGCTGTTTTCTTGGTTGGTTTCTTTGCTGTTGCCATTACTGCTCCTTATAAGCATTAAACATTAGCTCTATTATCTATAATTGCTGTCAAAATTGCAATACTACTTATGCTATACTATTGCAGATGAGCTCCGCAAAACACAAACAACGAACCTACGCACGCAACCGAGCCATGAGTCGTCGAGGCAACCTGCTATCGAGCGAATCCGACGGTCAATACCTCTTGAAACTGGTGGTTGTTATTTTGCTCGGAACGTTTTGGCTCAAGTTCGGCACGCCACTGACCGTCGCAGGTATACCGCTGGCTGCAGTACCTCTCGGTATGCTGCTCGGGCTACTCCTGATAAGCCGGCTCGAGAAGCTCCAGTTCAATCGTAAAATATGGTACGCCATTCTTTTTGTCGTCACTATCGTCTGTTATTTCTTGCCAGCTGGCATTATGATATAGCTATGCCTCGTCGATACCGCCGTGACCACCCCTCGACACTAGTTGTAACCGCAGTTCTGGCGGTGCTTGCAGCGGCAACCCTGGTGCTGTTGTTGTCGCAAAAATCATCCCCGATTACCCAGCCGGAATATGAAAAATACAACTGGCAGGACACCAAATACAGAGGGATACGTACTAAAATCAGTCGCAAACAGGGTCCGACATATACATCGACTATCGAATACCCTATCACCAAAAGCGCCGATGTCAACCAAATTATAGCCGACACGGTAGAGAGTTTTGACCTAGGGTTCCAGGAGGCGATTGCCGATCGACTACCAGTGCGTGGTGGGCACTTTGAGCAAAACACCAGCTACCAGGTAATCCGCTTCCATGACAGCTTCCTCTCGATAGAAGTTGTCACGAGTCGTGATACAGGCGGGGCAACGATTGACCACGAGACGGCATTTTGGACATTCAACCTCGATACCGGTAGGGTTGTCGCACTAAGCGATATCTTTGGTGGCAAAGGCAGTGATGGCGAAGCACGATTGCTGCTATACATCAAGCAAGACCTGGAGCGGCAGGCCGCCAAGCGAGAAATCCCGCTCGACCACGTGGCAATTGCGGAGAACGTCAATAGCGATACCTTGACAAGCTTCCTCGCACCCGATGCTGGTACGATTCGATTTGATTTCGGACAGGGCACAGTCGCACCGGCTGTCGATGGGCCAGTCACCGTCAGTCTGTCGATTGCCAATCTCCAACTATTCCTTCAGTCAGACGAAGCCCGCCGTATCTTTGATATTATGCCGATCGATACTGCGCCAGAATGGCAGGCCCCGCAGGTGACCAAGGGTGCGGTCGATTGCACCCGTGCCAAATGCATTGCGCTCACTTTTGATGACGGCCCTGGAGCCCATACGGCGCGACTACTCGATATTCTCAAGGAGTCACATGCCCACGCCTCGTTTTTTGTCATCGGCAAAAACGCTGCTGCCCACCCCGAGCTCGTCAAGCGCATGCAGGCTGAGGGTCACACCGTCGGCAATCACACCTGGAGTCACAAATCATTGCCATTGCTGTCGCCTGGCAACATCGATACTGAGCTATCACAGACAAATAACGCTATCGAGAATATTCTTGGCACCAAGCCCACCTACATGCGCCCCCCAAATGGCGCCATCAGCCCGAATGTTTTTCAGGCACTGTTGCGAGCAAATATGACGGGTGTCATGTGGTCTGTTGATACTCGTGATTGGGCCGACCGCAGCGCCGACATCGTCTACAGCCGCGTCGTCAGTGGCGCCAAACCTGGGGCGATCATCATCCTCCACGACATCCACAAAACTAGCGTCGACGCTGTGCCGCGCATCCTCAAAGCCCTCCAGCGCCAAGGCTACGCCCTCGTCAGTATCGACGAGCTCTTCGGCCCAAACGCCGCTCCAGGCAAGATTATCAATCATTCAAATTAAAAAACCCGCCTGTAATTAGGCGGGGTGGCGGGAGCTCAACCCTTTTCAGGGGAGCTCCCGCCAGTAATTGCTCAAGCGCGTGACGGAACAGTAATTTCGAGAATCTCGAAGTCCTCAGAATCCTCAGAATCAGAATCGTTCTCGAGCTCAGACTTGAGGTTCTCGTGCACTGCCAGCTCTTTGTCTGCCAGCATGTCTCTGAAGAGCCGGTCGAGCTCTTCGTGCATCCAAGCTTCAGCTTCAGCTCGGCTCCAGAATGACGCCCTGATGCCCTCATGACTCCAGTCTTCGAGCATCGGCCAGTAGACAACCAGGTAGAGCTTCTCCGTATGTGCCATGACATTCACCTTTCGGGGAGGACTGTGCAGGAATTTCCAGCATCTGTCATAATTTTTATTAAATCAGACTATTAGGCATTTGTCAAATTTCATCTACTGCGTGATTTCCTCTAGTAAAACCCTTGACGACAGGGGCAAAAGTATGCTATATTGGTTTGGTAACTTATTACGTAATAACAACTCGTTTCCGCGTGAATGAGCAGGTCCTAAAGGGGTGAAAGCCGCCAGGGAAACCGCTTGCCACCGGAGATTTTAAATGGCTTATCGACGCCCAAAAACGTCGGTAGGTGAATGGGAGCAAGAGGGCAATGAAAGCACTTCTCGGTACCAAAATTGGTATGACCCAAGTCATCGGCGAGGACGGTGTGGCTATTCCTGTCACATTGATTCAAGCCGGCCCTGTCACCGTGACTCAGGTGAAGTCCGTCGAAACCGACGGCTACAACGCGGTACAGGTAGCAATGGGCTTGGGTAAGAACCTGAGCAAGGCCGTGGCTGGACATGTGAAACCAGCCGGTGTAACCCCGAAGGAAATTCGGGAATTCCGTATTGACGACTTGGGGGAACTCAAGGTCGGCGATAGTTGGAATGTTGAGCAATTTGAGCTCGGCGATAGCGTCGACGCGACAGGCATCAGCAAGGGTAAAGGCTTTGCTGGTACTATCAAGCGTCACAACTTCAAACGCCACCGCAAGACGCACGGTGGTAAGGGTAATACACGCAAGCCGGGTTCGATCGGTAGCATGTACCCACAAAAGATTTTCAAAGGTAAGCGCATGGCTGGCCACATGGGTGCCGAGCAAGTCACTGTCAAGAACTTGGTCGTTGCCTATGTCTCAGTTGCAGACAACCTCATCGGTGTCAAAGGCGCTGTACCAGGCCCAAAGAAGGGCTTAATCGTACTAAACGGAAAAGGAGGAGCTAAGTAATGGTTGAAAAAACGACCAGCAAAAGTTCACCCACAAAAACTGCTTCAGCAGTTTCGGCGGGTCAAGCCTTGCCGAAAAGCGTCTTCGCAGTTGACGTACCAAACCACGAGTTGGTGAAATTGGCCTACGACGCCTTTCTCGCTAACAGCCGCAAGGCCAGCGCTACGACCAAGACTCGTGGCGAAGTCAGTGGTGGTGGCAAGAAGCCTTGGAAGCAAAAGGGGACCGGTCGTGCACGTTTCGGTAGCACCCGTAACCCTATCTGGCGCACTGGTGGTATCGTCTTCGGTCCACTCGGCAACGAAAACTACAAGCTCAAGGTCAGTAAGACCAGCAAGCGCGTTGCACTCCGCCAGGCACTCACATTGGCAAACGAAGCGAAGAAAATTCAGGTGTCTGACATCAAGACGACTGGCAAGACTGCCGAAATCGCCAAATTCTTTGTCGACAACAAATTCCACGAAGACGCAAAGGTGCTCATCGTGGTAGACGAGAAAACTCCCGAAATGCTCCGCGCGACAAACAATCTCCAGAATGCCCTCCTGGTGCGCGCAAATTACCTGAGCGTTTATTACATTCTTAACGCCGACCAGATCGTCATGACTCCTGCAGCTGTGAATGTGGTCGAAGAGTGGCTTGGAGGTGACAAGTAATGAAACTTACTGTTG
This sequence comes from uncultured Candidatus Saccharibacteria bacterium, assembly GCA_964581485.1. Lineage (GTDB taxonomy): Bacteria > Patescibacteriota > Saccharimonadia > Saccharimonadales > Saccharimonadaceae > Saccharimonas. Next base: position 1,277 of record CAZOOQ010000028.1, on the reverse strand, counting down.
TAACCCCACGCGCGACTGAAAAGGCATACCGCCTTGTCACTGGCCAAAACACCTATGTGTTTGACGTGCCACTGAGCGCAAATAAGAACGAAATTGTCGCAGCTGTCGAAGAGCAATTTGAAGGCACAAAAGTCGCCAGCATCAAAACGCTCGTTCAGAGCGGCAAAAGCATCCGCTTTAGCCGTGGCAAGCGTCGCTATCCAGGTACGACCAATCGCCGCGATAGCAAAAAAGCCTACGTCACCCTTTCTGAGGGCAAGATAAAGGTCTTTGAGCAAGAAGAAGTGAAGGAGGAGAAGAAATAATGGCTATCAAAGCTTACAACCCAACTACTCCTGCACGTCGCGGCATGACGAGCCAAGATCTTTCTGAGATCACGACGCGCAAGCCGCTCAAGAGCCTTATCAAGAGCAAGAAGCAAAATGCCGGTCGCAACAACACTGGTCGTATTACCGTCCGCCATCGTGGTGGTGGTGTTCGCCGTCACTATCGCCTCCTCAACCACCGTATGGCGGCTGACATGACATTGACAGTTGAAGAAATCGAATACGACCCAAACCGTAGCGCACGTATCGCTCGTGTCAAAGACCAGCATGGTTTGTACCACTACATCCTCGCTGATACGCAAATGGCGAAAGGTAAAGTGATCAAGACTGGCGCTGATGCACCTGTCGAAAGCTCAAACCGCATGCCATTGGCAAACATCCCTGTCGGTAGCCAGATCTACGCCATCGAAATCAACCCTGGAAAGGGTGCACAAATGGTACGTAGTGCCGGCACCAAAGCTCAGCTGATGGCAAAAGAAGGCGACTACGCGATGGTCAAGATGCCATCGGGTGAAGTCCGCAAATTCCGCCTGGAGTGTGAAGCGACCCTCGGTGTCGTCGGAAACGTTCAGCACCAAAACATCAAGATTGGTTCAGCCGGCCGCAACCGACGCAAGGGCATCCGTCCAGGTGTTCGTGGTGTGGTTATGAATGCCGCAGACCACCCTCACGACGCTAAGAGGAAGAGGTAGGGTATGGCTGAATTAAGAACTATTGCAATTTCACAAGAGCTACAGGCTGAGTTTGACAAGGCACGGCAGACTATAGAGGCAGCTCGCAAAGAAGCCATCGAGGACGCGTTTTCTGATTCTGATATCATTGGAAGTCCGATGGATAGAGGTGCGGAGCAACGAGAGAAGAAAATCGACGCAGTACTGCTTGAGCTTGGTAGGGCTGCATACATACAGATGATAAATAATAACGAGGAGGCTAACTAATGAGTCGATCACT
>CAZOOQ010000027.1:0-10099 GCA_964581485.1 uncultured Candidatus Saccharibacteria bacterium | reverse complement strand
TGCCGATACCGATATAGAGCAGGCGTCGCATTTTGCGAAACCCATAGACCTCCGTGACGATATCACCGACGATATATGCAAGCGGAAAGAGCACTGTACCGGCATCAAACACCAGCGGCCCCACACCTACCATTTTGACACTGGCGATATTGCTAACGATCAGCGTCGTCACAAATAGCCCCGCGAGGGTTTCGTAGATATAGGTTGGTGATGTGATTTTTTTCAGCATTCGGTAGTCTAGTATATCCTATCTATTCGCACCGCGTCACTATTACTTCACAGAAGGCACGGTCTGTGTCGGACAACTCTCGAGTACACGCTGCATAGCATCGTGCTCGGCCTGAGTCACCCACAGCTTGTACTTGGCTTTGACGGCGATTTGCCGCGCGACGTACTGGCAGCGAAAGGCTTTGTTGGCGGGCAGCCACGTCGCGGCATCGCCATCGCCTTTTGCCTGGTTGGCGTTGCCGTCGACCGCTAGGAGTTCGAGCGGGTCATTTGCGAGTGCGATGCGCTCTTGGACGGTGAGGAGTTGCGCGCCGGTTTGCCAGGCATTGCTCAGCGCCACGACGTGATCGATCTGGATGAGCGCACTGCTATCGGGACCACGCGCAAATATAATCTCTTTGCCAGTATATGGGTCATTCAACGTCCCGCTCGTTACTTTGCAGCTATTGCTAACAACTGCTTGCGAGAGGTCACGATTGAGAATGATATTTCGCGTGTCGCAACTCCCGACGAGGAGCCAGCCATTGCCAAATTGTATCCGGCGATAGTCGGTCTTCGGTGCGCGACCTTTGATAGGCAGTTGCGCGAGCGTGTCGATTGCCAAGGCCTGAGCCGGCTGCGGTGGCACTGGCGCGGCCGGCTCATCCCCAGGAGGAATCGGGAGTGTCGGCAATGACGGCGCAGGGGTTGACGAGCTACTCGTCGGTGTCGTCTGAGCCGTCGTCGTGGCAGGCGTCTCGTGACCAGGCAATGCAAAGCGTTGCTGCAAGATTGCAATCGCTATCGCAAGACATATCAGCACCACTCCGAGCGCACGTCGCCGTTTATATCGCATGGGCTCATTATACCTCTGCTACAATAGATATATGCAAGCAGTTTCACGTCTTTTAGAATATTTCAGTCCGACACACTATACCCTCGACCTCGATATCGACCGCACGGCACGCACCTTTCGCGGAACCGTGACGATCGATGGCACTGCGACGGGCGACGAAATCAAAGTTCATGCACACGAGCTCGTCATCGATAACGCACTTATCGATGGCAAAGAAGCTTCCTTCACGCTCGGCAAAGATGACGAAGTCACCATCTCGCGACCAGACCTCATCGCTGGAGAGCACACCGTCAGTATCACCTATCACGGCAGCATCAGTGACTCGCTGCACGGTCTCTACCCTTGCTATTTCACCCATGAGGGCCAGAAAAAAGAACTCCTCGTCACGCAATTTGAAAGTCACTACGCCCGCGAAGTATTCCCGTGTATCGACGAGCCGGCAGCAAAAGCCACATTTGACGTCAGTGTGACGACTGAGACCGGTATCACTGTCCTCGGGAACATGCCCGTCGCGTCGCAGTCAGAATCAGACGGTCGTCTGCATACGACATTTGGCACTACACCACGCATGAGCACCTACCTGGTAGCGCTCGTCATGGGAGAGCTCCATGCAGTATCAGCCGAGACCAAGTCTGGTACCCTCGTCAATGTCTGGGCGACACCAGCACACGAGGCAAAGAGCATCGAATTCGCCCTTGAAGAAGCCGTGGCGATTATCGAATTTTTCGACGAATTTTTCGACGTTCCTTATCCACTTCCAAAAGCTGACCACGTCGCCGTACCTGACTTTAGCGCTGGCGCCATGGAAAACTGGGGACTCATCACCTACCGCGAGACCGCGCTTATCGTCGACAAAGAGCATAGTAGTATCAATGCCCGACAATATGTCTCAGGGGTTATCGCCCACGAGCTCAGCCACCAATGGTTCGGCAATCTCGTGACGATGCAGTGGTGGAATAACCTCTGGCTCAACGAAAGCTTCGCTAGCATTATGGAAAATATCGCCCCTGACGCACTGCATCCCGATTGGAATGTGTGGCTTGATTTCGATACCAGCTCGGCCGTCTCAGCAGCTCGGCGCGACGCGATCGACGGCGTACAGTCAGTACAGACAGATGTCACTCATCCCGACGAGATTCAGTCAATATTCGATGGCGCAATTGTCTACGCCAAGGGCGCACGGCTCATCCGCATGATGATTGCGTACATCGGCGAAGAAGCATTTCGCGCGGGACTCAAAGAGTATTTCACAAAGTACGCCTACCAAAACACCGAAGAAACCGACCTGTGGCGCTGCCTCGATGCCTCGAGCGGCAAATCGGTTAGCTCGCTCATGCAAGCTTGGATTTCACAACCTGGCTACCCAGTCGTGAGTGCATCGCTGGAGGACGGCCAATTGACACTCGCACAGTCGCAATTTTTTGTGGGCCCGCACACACCGAGTGACCGCCTCTGGCCAATCCCGCTTGATGCTGCAAACACGAGCGTCCCTGCAATACTTGATACGACGACAGTGACAATTCCTTACGCGGAGTCGTGGCTTCAGCTCAACCAACACAACAGCGCGCACTTCATCACCCAGTACGACGACGGCCTCATGACAGCACTTCTCGAGCGACTGCGCGTCGGCAAACTCTCGACCGCCCAGCGCCTCCAGCTTCTCAACGAACAGATCTTGCTAGCGCGTGGTGGACGAGTCAACCCTAGCACTCTCATCGACTTCCTCGATGCCTACCGCAATGAAGCCGAAGAGCCTGTCTGGGATGCGATGGTCATGGCCATAAATGAGCTCAAAAAATACATCGAGGCAGACGAAGCGGCTGAGAAAAAACTTCGCGCATTTGTCGGCGAGCTCGCGCGAACTCGGTACGAGCGACTCGGCTGGGAGACGCGTAACGGAGAGAGCGACAATGACCGCAAACTCCGCGCTCGTATCATCACACAGATGATTTACAGCGAAGACCGCAGTGTCATCGATGAAGCAATCCGCCGTGCCCGCGCCGAGCCCTTTGAGACACTCGATCCAGAACTACGAGGACTATTGGTCGGTGCCGATGTCAGATATGGCGACAATCCAGACTTGCTGGACGTGCTCCTGGCGCGGTACCAGACCGAGGCTTCGCCCGATCTCAAAGAAGACCTCCGAGGTGCCATCGCCTGCGTCAGAAGTGATACCGACATTGCAACTGTACTCAGCAAACTCACCGACACTGACCTGATTCGTCCCCAAGACACAACCTACTGGGTGATATACATGCTCAGCAATCGCAATGCACGTGCAGCCACGTGGCAATGGCTGCGCGACAACTGGGGTTGGATCGAATCAAAGTTCGCTAGTGACAAAAGCTACGATTACTTCCCGCGCTTTGCCGGCCAACTCCTCATGACCAGGCAGCAGCTCACGGAATACACTGATTTCTTCACCCCGATGCTGAGCAACGTCGGCCTCAAACGCGTCATCGAGATGGGCATCACCGACCTCACCGGCCGCGTCGAACTCATCGAATCGAACCAAGCAGCCGTCTGCAAGCGACTACAGCAGCTCTAGAAACTTCACGACTTCTGGCACATCACCAGTAGTCGCGATCGCCGCCAGGCGCAAATCAATCTTTTCACCTAGCTGATTTGTGTGTGCATAAAACTTTGCAGCAAATGCCATTTGGTTTTGCTTTTTCTTAGTAATAGCTGCGAGACCATCACCACTCTTGGCGTTTTTGCGGTGCTTTACTTCGGTGAAATACAACGTGTCACCTTTTCGAGAAATAATATCGATTTCACAGTATTTAGTCTTCCAATTCCGCTCGATGATTTCGTGACCCTGCCGCACCAAGTAGTTCGCTGCGGCAGTTTCGCTGGCATTGCCGATGACACGCGAGGTCGGAGACCCAGAGAGAGTCTGTTGCGGATGCGGAGCAATGTGAGCAAGCCCTGTCAATTTCTCAAAAAGCTCCTTGCGCTTCGAGGACTGTCCAGCCTGAGCTGGCCCCGCAGAAACCAAAGAGGTTTTTGAGAAATTGACTAGGCGCTTGTGAGCCTGCTCCGCAGTCGCAACAGACGAACGACGATACTTCTGCAACGGCGCGAAGCTGAGTCGATGCAACGGCGTGACACCGAGCTGCTCGATGGCAGCACGGTGCTTCGCCACCCCATACCCAGCATGCTGCGCGAAACCATAGCCTGGATATACTGCATCTTGCTCGGTCATATAGCGATCACGCTCGACCTTGGCTACGATCGACGCTGCCGAGACGCTCGGAATCAACGCATCGGCCTTTGGCAGCGTCGTGACATACTGCTCGAGCGCCGTACCTGCCAGTAAATTAATCGTTCCGTCGATGATAATTTCATGATACGGTACATGAATTTGCTCGACCGCCCGCCGGGTAGCCAGGCGCAAGGCTTCACTCATTCCCACTTCATCGAGCTCAGCAGCACTCACCCAACCAGTCGCTGCTGTTGCCTTGGCTGCAATCTCATCGTACAGCAGCTCACGCCGTTTCTTCGTCAACTTTTTGCTATCGTCGAGGCCCCCGATGATCGCACCACCCAGCACCACCACACCCACCACAAGCGGTCCCGCCCACGGTCCTCGCCCGGCTTCATCAATCCCTAATATCATATGCATACCTTACTACACAATTGACTATACTTGCTAATTATTGTTATAATATACAAGTTCTTTCCCATCAAGCTAGGAGCATTATGGCCACAGTCAACACCGTACTCAATGGTGTGCCGATTCGTGTGACGTTTCGCGTAGATTTTGATTCATTCGAAAGTATTTCACCGAGCAACCCTGTGCATGTCACCCTCGTGGAAGACCTCGTCGCAGCAGCCCTGCGCGGTGACTTGCAAGCCGCGATCAAAATCCAACAGAAGATGCGTCCACTACGAACAGCACCCGAAGGAGACTGAACTATGGTCAGAGATGCCCGTGAGCACGAGCGCCTCATCCAAGAGCTCATCGAAGATGCAGTAGCGCTTCATAGCATCGATGTGACCTTCAGTCGCACCGTACGCGAACTGTCTGTCTATATCAGCCGCGTCGGGTACGATCCGATCGAGCTCATCTGGACGCCAGAAACCTTGCTTCATGTTGTCGAGCGCACTGGTATCATCGATGTCGCTCGACTCGAAGCTGCTTTGTCACAGCGACGCACAGGCGCCCTGCTGATCAGTCGATCGTGCACTCAGCCCATCTGGAAGAACACCTCCTACAAGTAGGAGACCCCCCGCAATTCACACGAGTTGCGGGGTTTTCCTTGCCAAAAAAATGACCTCACTTAGTGAGGTCATGTAGCGGTATCAGGCTGATTGCTAGGCTGCGTTAGCCTTGTGCGCAGCCTCGACGGCAGCTTGCTTGGCTTCAAGCTCCGCCTCGGCAGCAGCTTTTTCGGCAGCTTTTTCAGCAGCAGCCTTTGCTGCTTCTTCTTTCAGGCGCTCGGCTTCGGCTTCTGCTTTGGCATCATGCACGTTGTTGATCGCTTCGCGGTCAAACTGAACGGCCGTCAAGCGAGCTGACTTGCCGCTGCGCTGGCGCAAGAAGCTCAGGAAATTGCGGCGAACTTTGCTGCGGCGTACAACTTCGACCTTTTCGACAAGCGGACTATGGAGCAAAAAACTCTTCTCGACACCGATTCCACTCGCAATCTTGCGCACGGTGATACGGCTAGTATGCTGGCCTTTGTTGTCGGTGCGAATCACGACACCTTCAAACATCTGGATACGCTCTTTTGCGCCCTCTTTAATTTTTTGGTAGACTTTCACGGTGTCACCGCTACGGACATCGACGACTTGCTTCTTTTTCTGCTCGTCGTTGACTTTTTGAATCAATGCAAAACTCATCTGTTACTCGCTTATTTCGTTAGTATTACAATTCGACTATTTACTATAGCACAGTTTGTGAGTAATTAAAAGAGGTACGACGACCGAAAATGGCGTATAATGAATATATGACGAAAAAAGCTTCGGGAATCCCTGCAACGCGCGCTGATATCGACGAATTGATAGCGATTATGCGTGATCACATGCATTTCACTAGTGAACGATTTAGCGATCTTGAAAACGAAATTATCGATCTCAAAGCCTCGCTCGATCGCCTTACCAACACGGTCGACGCCATTATGGCGCGCATCGACTCGCACGAGACCGAAATGGCTGCGCGTGACGCACAGTTCAAGCGACTTCTCTCCTGGGCCAAGAAAGTCTCCAAACAAACTGGTATCCCTCTCGAAGGATTTTAACTACATGGACTACAATCAACTCGCCCTCGACCTGCACAGACAACACCAAGGAAAAATCACCACAAAACTGCGCGATGAATCGCCGCTCGATCGCACCAAACTCAGCGCCTATTACACGCCAGGGGTGGCAGAAGTCAGTCGCGCCATCGCAGCGGACGAATCGCTCCTGCCCACCTATACCTGGACAAATAACCTCGTCGCCGTCATCAGCGATGGGTCGGCCGTCCTGGGCCTGGGCAATGTCGGACCAAAAGCCAGCATGCCAGTGATGGAGGGCAAAGCTTTTTTGTTCAAGGAATTTGCCGAAATTGATAGCGTTCCGATCATTCTCGATGTCCACACGCCTGACGAAATTGTGGCGACCGTCAAAGCCATTGCGCCGAGTTTTGGCGCCATCAACCTCGAGGATATCGCAGCACCTCAGTGTTTCGAAATCGAAGAACGACTCAAGAGCGAGTGCGACATCCCGGTCTTTCATGACGACCAACATGGCACTGCAGTTGTGGTGCTTGCTGGACTTATCAATGCCATGAAAGTCACTGGCAAAACACTAGATGCGTGCAAGATTGTCACCATTGGCGCCGGAGCTGCGGGTACGGCTATCATGAAATTGCTCAACCTTTATGGTGTAAAGAACATTATTGCGGTCGATAGCAGGGGTATTATTGGTGATACGCGAACCGATCTCAACGACGAGAAAAAAGCCCTGCTCGAATTCGTCGACCGGAGCCACTCGGGCACACTCGACGATGCGATTAGCGGTGCCGATATCTTCATTGGCGTCAGCAAACCAGGCCTGCTCACTGAAGAAATGGTCCAAAAAATGGCCGATCAACCGATTATTTTTGCGCTCTCAAATCCTACACCCGAAATCATGCCCGACCTCGCCAAAGCCGCTGGGGCAGCCGTCGTCGCGACTGGTCGCAGCGACTTCCCTAATCAAGTCAACAATGCCATCGCTTTCCCTGGTATCTTTCGCGGCGCGCTCGACAACGGAGTCAAGCAAATCACCGACGAGCACAAAATCGCAGCCGCTGAAGTTATCGCCAGCCTGATCGAGGTCCCGACCGCCGATGAAGTTATCCCGAGCGTCTTCGACAAGCGACTCGTCCCTGCGATTGCAGAGGTGATTCGCTAGTACGATAACGTACCAGCACTACGAGTTCGATCAAGATAGCGCCTAGCCGCACCTTTGATAGTGTCGAAGATGAAATCAACGGGCATCTGATACTGCCTGCCTGCCTCGTGCGCCTGCGAAGCTTCAGCGATAGCAATCCGCTCAAGTATTGCAGTAGGAGCTGCCGTGAAACTCGTATGCACTCCGGCAACTTCGACGATTTTACCACCACAAGCGCGCACTAACTGCTGTCGCCTTAGCGCGACGCGGCCATTGTCAAACAGCCCGTCATGCGACATCATGACTGCAGTCACATCGGTGTCGCGCGCTGCCATATCAGCCAGAAAATCGAGTGAGGCAAAGTGCCCCAGACGGTGAACAATTTTTGCATAAAATAATGGATGCTCGAGTAGCTCACGCTTTGTGGAGGCGGAATTGATTTTCTCATCGAACTGCTCTTGCTCAACAGGGTCATGAAGTCCAATCAATATCCCACGCGATACTAATGAGCGTACTTGTGATGGCACGGATGGTGCAATCGCCGTGATTTTCGACGGCTGGGCGCCGAGTTTCACCGCATCATGCACAACCAAAAGACCGCCAGAGTGCGTCATGACTTCTTGGCGGTCGATATGTTCTGCGAAAGTGGCGAGGTTTGTGTGGGCCTCACGAAGCCCGTAGCCAGTGGTCGGTGTGCCTCGTGCGTTCCCGACGGCAGTGGCTATATGATGATACTGTTCAGGGGTACTTCCGTACCCACCGGTGAGTATTAGTTCAGCCATTTTTGTATTATATCACATTTTTGATTTATTTACAATATTTTTGTTTCAAATGTGAATACTTCTAGTATAGCGCAAATATATATAAACACAAGCATTATACGTGACTAAATTACACGACTGACTTCGTCGAGTGTCGTCTCGCCGCGTAGTGCGGCCAGGACGCCTGTCTGCTCGAGTGTCAGCATACCACGCTCACACGCGACTTTCTCGATTGCTTCGGGGTGCACATCCAGTACATCGCCCCGGATAAACTGCTGAATCTCTTCGTTGACAATCATCTGCTCCATGATCACGATTCGACCCTTGTAGCCAAAAGGAAATTCAGCAGTTGGCACTGGTCGCCAGAGTTTAAAATTCTCCAAATCAAATTCTTCAGCAACATGTGGAACACGCCCCAGAACCCCTTGCACATAGCGGCGGGTAGCCTCATCGGGCTCATACTCTTCCTTGGTCTCGTCGACCAGTCGTCGTACGAGCCGCTGTGCAATCAACATACGGACAGCTGAGCTAAAGATAGGGTTGATGCCAATCATATCGATGATACGGCTAAAAGCCGCACTAGTTGAGTTTGCATGGAAGCTCGAAAGCACCAAATGCCCCGTAATAGAGGCTTGGATCGCTGTCTTGGCTGTGTCGACGTCACGAATCTCACCCACCATCACGACATCTGGGTCGAGACGCAGCACGCTACGCAGGCCATCAGCAAAACTCACTCCATGAGTTGTGTCGATAGGAATCTGCGAGATACCAGTCAATCCATACTCGACCGGGTCTTCTAGCGTAATGAGTTTGCGATCAGTCCTATTGAGTGCGTTCATCATGCTATACAGCGTGGTCGACTTACCGCTACCAGTTGGTCCGACCATGAGCACGAGACCGCGCGGGTGACTGACAACTTCATCAATCTCAGCTCGCTGCTTGTCTGGAATGCCCAGCAAGTCAAGGTTAAGCATCGACTCGTCAAAGTTGAACAAACGCAGTACCGCATCCATCCCATACAACGTCGGCACGGTCTCAACACGAATATTCAATAGGTGGGTCGCACCATCCCGTGTAATGTCTTTTTGGATGTGCCCCGACTGCGAGCTCGATGCGGCACTTGACACGCCAGCGCGGCTCGCCAATTCACCAAAAATCACACGGTATTTGTCTCGACTAAGGTTTGCCACAGGATGCAGCGCTCCATCGACACGCAAGCGAATACGGATATAATCCCGAGCGTTCTCGATGTGGATGTCACTCGCCCCGAGTTTATCCGCCTGGTCGATGATAAAGTCAAAAATCGCTTCACTACTGACAGAGTTAAGTGTTTGGCTGACTTGGTTGATGGTCTCACTGTCACCCTCTCGCGCAATATGGATGTCGTCATAGACAATCTGTTTCGGCGGGTCGTAGCGATTCATAAATGCAACATATCCACTGTTGCTAATCAAGTAGAATGCCGACATGATGCCAATGTCATTGTATTTCTGTGTGAGATCTTTGATGATGGTCTGTGGGGTTTGCGTCGAGACGCCAAATTCCACCATGTGATGCTCGTCACCCTTGCTCAGAGGGATAATTTTGTTGCGACGCATCTGCTCAACATCGAGAATATCAGGCACCAGTGGCGCCGTTTCCTCGATACCGCGGGTATCGAGATAGCGCAGACCAAGCACAACCGATCGCTGCTTGGTGGTCACTTCTTCATTCTCGCGACGGCGTTGCTGGTTTTGGTCTTCGTTCATTAGTCTTAGTGTAGCAAATTGGTTGTGGTTTTAGTAGAGAAGAAATTAGTTCTTAGATTGTTTTTGGTAGTTCTTGGTTCTGAGTTCTTAGTTCTAAGAAAATCGCAGACAACAGAAAAGCCGCGCAAGCGGCTTTTTCAATCCTTTCTTTTCTCTTTTCGGGAAAA
>CAZOOQ010000026.1:0-10104 GCA_964581485.1 uncultured Candidatus Saccharibacteria bacterium | reverse complement strand
GCCGCCTGCTCTATTTCGGTATCGGCATGCTGGTACTGACGACGCTGACGTTTTGGATTGTCGGTCTGCTGCCGGCGCAAGCTGACTGGCACAACCAGACGGCATACGATAGTGTGCTCGGTGTTGTCTGGCGTATTGCTGGAGCGAGTGTGGTGGCGATATTTGTCGGTGAGTTGCTGAATGCCTACGTACTGGCCGCGCTCAAAATCAAGACCAAGGGAAAGATGTTGTGGCATCGTCTCGTCGGTAGTTCGGCTATCGGTGGATTTGTCGACACGTTCGTGTTTTGTGTCTTGGCATTTGCTGGCACGATGAGCGGCGAAGCGATGGCGCAGTTGATTGGTACGGTATTTCTCATCAAAGTCGCGACTGAAATAATAGTATCACCACTGACAATCAAGGCAATTCATTTCATTAAGCGCAGAGAAAAGATGGATACATACGAATCGCCTGCGATACGCTTTGTGGATTAATTAGTCTTCAAACAGCTTATCTTTTTTGACGCCATGGTAAAATTTGTGCGCACCTCGAAGATGAAGGATGATACCAATACCAAACATCGCTGCGAAGAGGATACACGCGGCCAGGCCGATCAGCAGCATTGTGTCGAAACCGTGACGCACGCCGTGGACTATGCCGCCAACTATCGGAACTACAGCAGAAGCGAGTAGCATGAACCGTTCTATCAAAATCGTGTCGACAGTTGTATTGCGCGTGGCTTTTTTCATGAGGTGGGCGACCACAAGATAGAGTCCAGCCCATGCGATGAGAAATAGCTGGATATTGCGTTGTATAAATTCGTCAGGCAACAATGCCGGCACCAGCCAGGTCAGTGCGATAAGTCCGACAAGATGCCATATTTTTATGTGCTTTGATACTGACTTCTGTAGTAGTGATTGTAGATGATTCATTGTTGCTCTCCTTGAATATGATTAGTGATAACTGGTGCAATGTTCCGATTGACAAAAGTTTGCAGAATACGCATGCCCTTGTCTGAAGTGGCGAAATACTTATTTCGACCAAACTTGCCTTTGCTGTCGATGAGTCCGACGTCGTCGAACCTCCTGAGCATCCGGTATAAAGAATGCTCGTTTACCTCAATGCCACTCTCAGTGAGGGCAGTATAGAGACTGCTGGCGTCGTATTCTTGTTTTGACAAGTGCCAAAGCACCCAGTAGGTTAACATGCCTTTCTTGTAGACTTCTTCCCAGCTGGTCAAAAACTCTTGCTCATCATCGGTTAATGTAACTGATATCGTATGCATACTGTACTAAAGGTACACTATCAAGAAAAAATATGCAATACTATTTTTCTATAAAATTACAAATTTACACCAACGGGGAGTTTGTCGCCGTAGTAGCGGGTGAGGAATTGCTGTTTGAGGTCGTAGAAACTACCGTCTTTGAGTGATTCACGGATTTGGTCCACGGTACGCACGACGAAGCGCTCATTGTGGATGCTCGCGAGGGTGCTGGCCATGATTTCGTCGGATTTAAAGAGGTGGTTGAGGTATGCTTTCGTATAGCCCTTGCAGGTATAGCAGTCGCAGTCGCTATCGACTGACGTGAAATCAGTTTTGAATTTGATATTCGTGATATTGACGCGGCCATCGTAGGTATAGAGCGCGCCGTTGCGAGCTTGACGGGTCGGTGCCACACAGTCAAAGGTGTCGACGCCGTATTCGACTCCGAGGAAGAGGTCGGCTGGCTGACTGCCCATGCCGAGGAGGTGGCGAGGCTTGCCTTCGGGCAGGGTTTCATTGACCCATTTGAGCACGGTGGGGATTTCGCCTGGTTCAAAAATTCCGCCGAGACCGTAGCCGTCGAAGTCTCGTGAGCCGAGAAAATCGGCTGAATGCCTGCGGAGTGTTTCGTCACGGGCGCCTTGGACGACGCCGTAGAGCGCCTGGAGCGGTTCGCCTTTTGTGGTGTGCTCGGCATTGAGCTCGATATGTCGGGCGAGGCAGCGCTCGGCCCAAGCGTGGGTGCGGTCGACGGCTTCTACTAAGTAGCTCAGTGGCGCGAGCGGAGCGGGACATTCATCAAACGCCATATGAATGTCGGCGCCGATTTGGTGCTGGAGTTCCATGCTGCTCTCTGGAGTCATGAGAAGTTTTTGGCCGTCGAGGTGGCTTCGGAAGTGCGCGCCTTTCTCGGTGATTTTGACTAATTGCTCGGCTGATTTAGTGGCCTTGGCAGCGTCGCCTTTTTCGGTGTGGGCGACGGCATCGATGCCTTTTTTGTAGGCGACACCGAGGCTAAATACTTGGAAGCCACCACTGTCGGTGAATGTCGGCCCGTCATAATTCATGAACTTGCCGAGCCCGCCAGCCGCCTGTACTACTTCTGCGCCAGGGCGCAGCATCAAGTGGTAGGTGTTTGCCAGGATCGACTGGCCACCGAAATCTTTGACTTGCTCGGGTGTCAGCGCCTTTACCGTTGCTTTGGTCCCGCCCACAATAAACGCCGGCGTCTCGATAGTGCCATGCGGTGTGCGAATCACGCCGGCGCGTGCAAGCGTGCCATCCAGTCGGTGTGTGATATCAAATTCCAGAGCTTTTTTCATCTGTCTATGGTATCAAATAATCAGCATACTGTCGCCGTAGCTAAAGAACTTATACTTCTCAGCAACGGCATGCTCATACGCAGGTCGCAGATGTTCCCAGCCGGCAAATGCCGCGGTGAGCATGAGAACGGTGCTCTCGGGCATGTGAAAATTGGTCAGCAGGGCGTCGATGGTTTTGAATTCGTAACCGGGATAGATGAAAATGTCTGCTTCGCCGGTAATATCACGCGGTGAGTTGTTTAAAATATCGTCGTGTGCGTACTCGAGCGTGCGGGTGATAGTGGTACCGAGGGCGACGACGCGGTGTCCAGATTGTTTTGCTTGCTGGATTGCGGCGACAGTGCTAGCGGGGATTTCGAAATATTCTTGATGCATCTTGTGCGTGGTGACGTCATCAACGCGAATGGGAAGGAAGGTGCCGAGCCCGACGTGGAGTGTCGCGTAGACGACGTTTACGCCCTTTTCTCGTAGGCGATCGAGCGTTTCTTCTGTCATATTCAAACTGGCGGTCGGTGCGGCGACTGAGCCTTTTTCCCGGGCAAATATTGTCTGGTAGCGCTCGATGTCATCTGCCGTAGCGATGCGGTTCATATAGGGCGGCAGGGGCACCGAGCCGTGTTCGTCGGCAATCGCCAGCAAATCACGCTCGGCGCGGATGACGGCGATACCATCGCCACAGATTTCTTCGACAGTCAGTTTGTCTTCTCCCACGTAGAGCTCGTCGCCGACTTTCAGTTTGCGGCGGTAGATGACTTTGTGGCGAAACCAGTCGTCGGTCGTGCCGTGCTTTTCGACGAGTACTAGCTCGCGCTCACCGCCACTTGGTTTGTGGGCGATGAGCCGTGCCTTGATGACTTTTGTGTCGTTGATCACCAGACAGTCACCACTTTCTAGGTAGTCGACGATGTCAGGGTACATGCGGTCAGTAATCTCGCCTGTATTGCGATTGAGCACCAATAGGCGCGCCTCGCCACGCACTGCAGGCGGGTGGTCGGCGATGAGTTCGGTAGGGATATCGTAGTGAAAGTCGGAGAGTTGCATGTCCTAGACATTATACACTGCTTGACTAATGAGCTGAGCTCTGCTACTATAGAAGGGTACAGATCCGGCCGGCAGGTCGGACTTTTTCGTAAGAAACGTTAATAACTAATCCAAACCGCGAAGCAACAGTGCTCGGCACTGGCTTTAGCGGGGAGGTGTGTCATCTGAGAATTTATTTCTCTGATGACGAGGAGGGGAGACCCCTCCTAGAAGGACAACAATGGAAGATCTAAACATTAAACAACTCACTCTCGCGGTGCGCACCATCGCTGAGGAAAAGAACCTACCAGAAGAAACCGTCATGGAAGTCATCGAGCAAGCTATCGCTGCTGCATGGCGCCGTGACAATGGTGAGCGCGAGCAAGAAGTTCGCGCAGAGCTCAACGTCAATGACGGGACAGCAAAGGTATACGTGCAGCGTGAAGTCGTCGAAGATGCAATCAACGATGCAACCGAAATCAGCCTCGAAGACGCCCAAAAGGTGAAAAAAGACGCCAAGCTCGAAGACATCATCGAGGAAGCACACGACGTGGTGGCATTTGGCCGCGTAGCCGCGCAGACTGCTAAGCAAGTAGTGTTGCAGCGTCTCCGTGAAGCCGAGCGCGAAGTAGTGCTCGTCGAATTTGAAGACAAAATCGGCACTGTCGTAAACGGTATCGTACAGCGCGTCGAGCCACGCGTAGTGCGTGTCGAAATCAACAAGGCCGTCGGTATCTTGCCGCAGAGTGAGCAGATTCAGGGTGAGTTCTACTCAGTTGGCTCACGCCTCAAGGTGTTTATCAAAGACATCGAACGCGACAACCGTGGCCCGCAGCTCATCCTCAGCCGTGGCAATGAAGCCTTTGTCGAATATCTCTTCCGCCAAGAAGTCCCAGAGATGGAGACGGGTGCAGTCGAGATCAAGGGCATTGCCCGCGAAGCTGGTCGCCGCACCAAACTCGCTGTGGCGAGCACCGTACCAGGTGTTGATCCAGTCGGTACCTTTGTCGGTGGGCATGGAACTCGTGTCAACGCTGTCATGAATGAAATTGGCGATCAAGAGAAAGTCGATATCATCACCTTTGATGACAACGCCGATACATACATCCGTAACGCCCTCAGCCCTGCGGAAGTAGTGAAAGTCGAAATCGACGAAGAAGCCAAGCGTGCCAAGGTGTTCGTTGCGGAAGACCAGCAAAGTATCGCTATCGGTCGCGGCGGCCAGAACGTCCGCCTCGCGAGCAAGCTTACTGGCTACGAGCTCGACATCGAGACAGCAGTCGCCAAGCCAGCTGAAAAGAAGCCAAAGAAGAATATCGAAGAAGGTCTCTTCGCAGCTATCGAAGAACAAGGCGAGTAGGGCCTCTCGCCAAACACACAGCATCCGCTCATCAAGGGCGGATGTTTTGTTGCCGTTGCTTGTGCAGACAATGTGACTAGAGTACTATGAAAGAATCGAACAAGAAGCTGCACAATTTACAGGTCAGGGTCAAGCTTATCAAGTACCGATGTACTATGTGTATCGTTGGTATGGAGAGCTGTTGATGAAGTTTCGTATAGGTGTGAAGCCGGTGATGCTTGAATGGTCTGAGGCGAGCCGCAAGGTGACGATTCGAGGAGTCGACGGAGTAGTGTACCTCGATATCGACGCTTCACAGATCCAAGGATCTGAACTGACTTTGAACGAGTATAAGCTCAAAGTGCAAAACAAATGGCATATTTTGTTTTATCGTGCGTCTACCGTGCCTGTCGATACAATTGCAGCGGTTTCAACCGTTGGAACATCTGTCATGGTGGCAAGTATGGGCATCGAGACGGTGTTGCTCAAAAATAATGGTATCGACAGTCTACAGCGCATGATTGCTGGTAGTGGTGGCAAAGCGGATGGCGTGAATTTCATCCGCGCACTTACCATCGGTGTATTTACGTTTTTTGGGATTATCGCGGGTATCATCGCGCTGGTTGTATTCAGCGCGACGTGATCATAACAGTCACAGATAACTAGCACTCCTACTTGACGAGTGCTAGTTTTTTCGATAGAATCAGAGGTGAGTGGAACCGTAAGTTCCCGATGGAGGGCAAAGATGATGCCAGAAGATTTTACTGAGTTTATTTCACACTTATCTGCAAATGCACGCCAGAGCGTGCAGCATGCCGACGCGATTGCGCGTGGTAACGGCAGCAATTATATCGGTACCGAACATCTACTGCTGGGAGTGCTCGCCCAAGGTTCGAGTGCCGGCGCGAAGTTACTGGCCGACGCTGGTGTGACCTTAGCACAAGCCGAGCATGTCCTCGATATCCGACCGACAAAAATCGTCGTCAGTACTGGCGCAGTGGGGCTATCCGAGACAGCGCTGCTGACGCTGCGCATGGGCTGGGAGACTGCCAAGGAATACAACCATGATCACTTGGGCACCGAGCATA
This sequence comes from uncultured Candidatus Saccharibacteria bacterium, assembly GCA_964581485.1. GTDB lineage: Bacteria > Patescibacteriota > Saccharimonadia > Saccharimonadales > Saccharimonadaceae > Saccharimonas. The sequence continues at coordinate 4,092 of CAZOOQ010000026.1, read as the reverse complement.
TTCTCTACAGTCTGCTCCGCCAAGGCACAGCACGTGCGACGACGCTATTGCGCGACGAGATGAATGTTGATATTGACGACGTCGTGAGCGAGCTCGAGAGTTATTTTGATCGCAATCGTGGCGAGCATGGTGACATCGCTACCGAACCGCGTGTGCGACCAGTCAAAGGCGGCGCGCTGAGTACATTTGGTATTGACCTCACGAGCAAAGCCGCAAGTAGTCAGCTCGACCCGATGGTGGGTCGGGCCAAGGAGACCGAGCGGCTCGTCACCGTGCTGAGCCGCCGTACCAAGAATAACCCGGTACTTATCGGTGAACCCGGTGTCGGCAAGACGGCTATTGTCGAAGGACTCGCGCAGCGCATCGTCCACGAAGAAGTCCCTGACCACCTGCTCGACAAGCGTGTCATCATGCTCGATATGGCGGCGATGATCGCGGGCACGAAGTATCGCGGTGAGTTTGAGGATCGACTCAAAAAAGTCATCAGCGAAATCAAAAAGCAGGGTAATATCATAGTGTTTATCGACGAACTGCACTTGCTGGTAGGCGCTGGTGCTGCCGAGGGCAGCATGGATGCGGCGAATATCCTCAAGCCTGCACTGGCTCGCGGTGAACTGCATATGATTGGAGCGACCACGCTCGATGAGTACCGCAAACATATCGAAAAAGACACGGCGCTCGAGCGACGCTTCCAGTCGATTATCGTCAAAGAGCCAAGCCTCAAAGAGACACTAGCAATTCTCAAAGGTCTACGCAGCTACTACGAAAAGCACCACGGTGTCTCGATGAGCGACGACGTACTCGAGGCGGCAGTCTATATGAGTGACCGCTATATCGCAGACCGTTTCATGCCCGACAAAGCCATCGACGTCATCGACGAAGCGTCGGCCCTGGTGCGAGTCAAGCAGGGGCACAAGCCAAGCAAGCAGCGCGAGCTCCTCAAAGAGCTCAAGAACCTCAATGAGCGCATGGAAGATGCTGTCGCCTCTGAAGATTACGAACGGGCCGCACTGTACAAACAGCGAGTATCGCAGATTCAAGAGCAAGTCGACGCGGTGCGAGAGGCACAGGAGCGCAAAGAAGCTATCGCGCTATCTGACGACGACATCGCGCATGCGATCGCAGTGATGACTTCTATTCCCGCCGAGAAGGTCCGTGCCAACGAAGCATCGCTGCTCAAAACACTCGAGAAGCAGCTCGGCAAATACGTCATCGGTCAAGAAGAAGCTGTCGCCAAAGTCGCTCGAGCCATCCGTCGCAGTCGTAGTGGTGTCGCGAGCGAAAAACGCCCGATTGGGAGCTTTGTGTTCATGGGTCCGACTGGTGTCGGCAAGACTGAGCTCGCTCGCGTGCTGGCTCGGGAGGTATTTGGCAGCGAAGACGCACTCATCAAAATCGACATGAGCGAATTTGGCGAAAAGCACACCACGTCGCGCCTGGTCGGTGCACCGGCTGGCTATGTCGGATACGAGGATGGCGGCAAGTTGACTGACAAAATCCGCCGTCAGCCATACAGCGTGGTGCTGTTTGATGAAATCGAAAAAGCCCACCCTGATGTATTTCAGCTGCTCCTACAGCTACTCGAAGACGGTATGCTGACCGATGCCAAAGGTCGCGCCGTGAGCTTCCGCAATACCATCATCATCCTAACGAGCAATCTCGGCGCAGATAAAATGATGAAAGAAACCAGCCTCGGCTTCCGCGGCACAGCCAAGGGCAATGAGCTCGAACATCTGCATCAGCGCAACGCCAAGGCAACGCGCGAGGAGCTCGAGAAGTTTATGCGCCCCGAGCTGATCAACCGATTTGACGGTATCGTGACCTTCCGGGCGCTGACGCGCCCAGAAGTAGGCAAGATATTTGACCTGCTGATCGAGCAATTACGCCAGCGCCTCGTACGGCAGAGTATCGGTCTGCATATCACGCCAGCCGCCAAACGTTTCCTCATCGACAAGGGATATAGCGCAAAATACGGCGCTCGACCGCTCAGGCGTACAATCGAGGATGAGCTCGAGCATACCATCGCTGAGGGAATATTGGACGGCCAGTACGAAAAAGGCGCTATACTAGAAGTACGAATAGATAATAAGGCGCTTCACATTGAACCAAAAACCGAATCTCGTCGCTAATCCACCTCAGAAAAAGCCGTCAGTGCTGCTGCGAGCGGTGCTGCCTGCGGTGATGATATTGGTGTTGAGCGCCGTCGGGATACTGTATGGCCAGCGTGTCATCGACCGTGTCAAATCTAGTATGTATACGCCATCTACGCAGATTGCCGGTATTACCGAGCGGCTACGACTGACGACTCGCGGCAAAGACGTGCTGTATGTGACTGACCCGACGATTGACACCAAGGAACAGTTCAACGTGCACTGCAAGAGTGAAGAGCGCACGACGGCGATTCTCGGCTGTTATTACCGCGACAATATCTATCTCTTTGATATCAAAAACGACAAGCTCGACGGTACACTGGAGGTGACAGCCGCGCACGAGATGCTCCACGCTGCATATCAACGCCTAAATTTCTTTGAGCGGCAACGTGTCGACACGATGATCGAGGCGCAATATGCCAAACTAAAAGACAACGCTAGTCTCAAGGAAATCATGCAGTACTACCAAAAAGCCGAGCCGGGCGCGGAGATAAATGAGCTCCATTCGATCCTCGGTACGACGATTGCGACACTCGACCCCGAACTCGAGCAGTACTACAGTCAGTACTTTACTGATAGAGCGCATGTCGTAGCGCTCAATGAGGCGTATAACAAAGTATTTGCCGATATCAAACAGCAGGCTGAAGTGCTCGAAGCGCGTATCAAGCAGCTGCAGCCGCAACTGACGGCCGATCTCGCAAGTTATGAGAGCGACCGCAAGCAAGTCGAGCTCGATATCGAGAGTTTCAACCAGCAAGCTGTCAGCGGGTCGTTTGCGTCTCGTGCTGCATTTAACGCCACGCGGAGCGCACTGGTGGCTCGAGTCGATGCCCTTAATGCTCGTCGCGACGCGGTCAACGCGACTGTGAGCAGCTACAATGACGACGTTGCGGCGCTGAACAAGCTCTCGATCCAAGTAGATGATCTCTACAAGAGTATCAACGGCGCCGAAAGCACGGCAGGCGTCTAGATGGCAAAAGCGAAATCTCGATTTATTTGTCAGCAATGCGGCGCGAGCTACCCGAAATGGACGGGTAAATGTGAAAATTGCGGCGAATGGAATAGTCTGGTCGAGCAAATGGTCGCAGCGGCGGGCAACTCGGCAGTGGCACGCGGCGCGCACAGCGGCAAGTTGCTCACTCCGCAGTCAATGCGCTCAATCAGCGCCGAGGAATCGGTGCGACGGATTTCGACCGGTATCGGCGATCTCGACACAGTGCTTGGCGGCGGCATATTGCCAGCTGGGGTGATGCTGCTCGCAGGCCAGCCTGGCATCGGTAAGTCAACGCTCCTGCTACAAGTCGCGGCAGCAGTAGCAGCTACAGCTCCGGTGCTCTATGCGAGTGGGGAGGAGAGCGCTTCACAGGTGAAGTTGCGCGCGACACGCCTGGGTGCGGAGGCGGGCGATGAGCTGCATTTCGTAGCGAGCACTAGCGCCGATGATATCGCTGCGACTATCCGCAGCGGCAAATATAGCCTCGTCATCGTCGATAGTATCCAGACGCTCAGTCTCGATGAGATCACGAGTGCGCCAGGCACGGTCAGTCAGATTACGAATAGTGCAAATGTCATCATCCGCGCTGCCAAGGAATCCAGCGCTGCCGTGATACTGGTCGGGCATGTCACCAAGGAAGGCTCGATCGCAGGTCCAAAAGTGCTCGAGCATCTCGTGGATGTTGTGCTGCAGTTTGAGGGCGACCGCTATGGTGGGTTCAAAGTCGTGCGCGCGATAAAAAACCGCTATGGCTCAACGAGCGAAGCCGCGATATTTGAGATGGGCGAGAAGGGTCTGATGGTAGTCGAGAATCCGTCCGCAGCCTTGCTCGCTGAGCGACAAACCACCGACGGGTCAGTGGTACTGGCGACGCTCGAAGGCAATCGACCAATTTTGGTAGAAATCCAGGCTGTTGTCAATTCGACGAATTTCGGGTATCCTATGAGG
>CAZOOQ010000025.1:0-10154 GCA_964581485.1 uncultured Candidatus Saccharibacteria bacterium | reverse complement strand
CGGCAAGTCCTGCGGCGACTGCGCCAGCCGCGACGGCCACAGGTGCACCTGCTTCGAGGCCAGTGTTTGGCGTGCCAGCTGTAGAGTTAGCGGCAGTTGTTGGGCACCCGGTCGTGTCCCAGATTGCGTTGACAACAGGTGCGGTGACGAGTGCACCGATTGCGCCGGTGTTTGCTGCCTCTATCCATACATCAAACGCAGGGATTTGGGCACTATTTCCAAGCGCGTAGGTGCTGACAATTGTCCCATTTGCACTCGTGCCAGTTCCCTCAAGCCCATGAACAGCAAATTCCTTAGGGAAGCCATTGTTACCAGGGAGACCGCTGCCTGTTCGGCTACCTGCCTCGGCACCAGTGATACTCGCTTGAGTGACAAGCGCATCATTGACTGCTACTGCGTGGTAGACATAGCTGCTATTGCCTGTCGCAGCGAAGCCAGTGCCTGTTGTCGTGACAGACAGTGACGTGAAGGTTGCACCGACACATGGTGCTGCAGGCACCGTACCGCTACCATACGCTACAAGCACCGTGGTGTCACCTGCATTGATAGGCGAGGTTGTATCAGGAGCAACAGTGATATCCGCGGCATCTGACCAAAAAGTCAGACGCGTAGGGATTGGTGGTGTAAATGCCGGGCTATTAGTCGAAGGTACGTCAGGACCGTTTATGGTACCGCCGTGTCTGTCTACCTGCAGTGGCACTGGAGTGCTGACTGTCGTTGCCGCGTATGTCACCAACAGCACTAATACAGCATGGAGTAACTACCGATGGTTACACAATTACGTTTAGGAACTTCTTGGTCGGCAAAGGCGATGTCGACACACCGGTCATCGTCACTCCTACGCCTGTTGTCACGACTGCAGCAGCGACGCTGCCTGCACTTTTGCCGCACGCCGGCCCGACTGACACGAGCACGCCAAAAGGTCTCTTCCTGGCTATCATCGCAGCAATTGCAACGTATGGCGCAGTCTACTTCGCCCAGGGCAAGCGACGGTTCGAATAGAAAACATATTGCTTATGATTGCAATAAAATTGACATGATGTAAAGTACATAACTATAAATGAAAAACTCTCGGTAACCGAGAAGGAGTACGGGTACATGAATCATAAAATATATACACGAGTAAGCGCAGGGTTCGCCGCACTACTGCTAGCTCTATCAAGCGTAGTGATTCCTGCTGGACCGGCTTTTGCCGCAGAATCATCCAAGCCAGTCTATTGCAACATGCAAGGCGCATCCGGTAAGTGGAAAGCCCAGATCAGCAATGGCAACACAAGCCATGAGCAACTCCTCTACATCGATGGAGTGCAGGTTTTTGCCCATAGTCAAAGTGAGGTGCAAGCTAGCTGGGATGATGTCTGTGCGCAACTCTACGGCTCTGATGCTGTAGTAGAGGTCACTCCTCCTGCCTGTGGTGTATATACCGTTGCAGTCACTATCTCAGGACGAGCCGGCGACTACTCGGTGTTGGTCGATGGTGCACCAAAAGCCACCAAAACCCTCACATCGACTACCGCCACGACTATCGACCTCGACCTGACAGCAAACGGTGCTGGCACCTACACTATTGCCGTAAAGGACGCTGCCGGTACAACGATTTCTACGAAATCTGTCGTTGTTGGCGCAACGTGCCCGACTCATGTGACTATTCCAGAGGCTCCTGCCGTCACTGACCCGTGTGGCGAAGGAAATGCCAGCTGGAACCAACCAGCGGACACCGCGACCGTCACGTGGGCTATCAATGCAAACCGCGAACTCGTTGCTTCTACCACTGCGGGCCACATGTTCAGCGACAATACAACTTCTCATAACTATGGCACTCCAGTAGAAACCAATACTGCCGCTTGTGTCACTCCGACAATCAAAGCATGCTCTACCATCACAGGACCAGAGCTCGTCACCACCAAAAGTCAGTTTGCAGACTACGCGTATCAGGACACTCGTGCTGACGGCCATACCGAATTTACTAGCAACGGCCTACATATCTGGACTACGCTCGGTGATAGCACCTCAAAAGTTGCTTGGTACAAAACTGTTGATTACGCCCTCGCCACTGTAGGTACCCCGTCAATGGAATATACAGCCAACTCTGGTATTGCTCCAGGCCTACAACTCATCGTCGACTTCGACAACAATGGCACACCTGATGGTATCCTCGTCGGCGAAAGCATCTACGGCAACAACTGGTGGCTCAGCAACTCTGCACAGCAGTTTGTAAAAGATGCCGCCCCACACAATGGCGGAGGCAATGGAAGCCAGTGGTTTGGCACGCTTGACGAATGGCTCACTGCGTTTCCAAGTGCGCAAGTCAAGTCAGTTGGCTTCTCACTCGGCTCTGGCGTGATTGCCGATGGCGTGCTCACATCACTTACCTTTGGTTGCCACAAATGGACATTTGGTGTCGCCGAAACTCCTGCGACTCCTTGCACCGTCAGAAACAACACCTATATCCAGCCATGGACATTTGATGGTGATGCCTACCCTATCTCTGAATCATACCCAGAAGGTGGTGTAGCTGGCACCTACACATTTACCGCTGATGGCCTGCTCGTAACAACGCAAAACGAAGAGAGCACGACGTATGGCCTCATCGACGCAGGAGCAACTCCGCTTCGCGATATCGATGCCATGAGCTACAAGACATTCCGCAAACCGACCTCTACAGGAGCGACGAATATCCTTCCCGGCTATGTCCTCTATGTCGATCTCGATGGCAGTAATGATACCGTCAATGACCGGACATTCTACCTCTACGAACCGGTCTACAACGGCACTGTACAAACTGGCGTCTGGCAGACATGGGACGTCCTCGCAGGAGGCACGAGCACATGGTGGGGCAATGGCAGTGGCGATCCAGACCGTACCTGGAACGACATCCTGGCTGCATATCCAAACGCAACTGCGCTCGCCTATGGCTTCAACCAAGGCACTTCGAATCTTGGTACCGAAGCGCTCATCCAAGACATCGGCTTTGACTGCGCTACGACACACTTTGCAGCACCAGGCAAGGGTGGCGGTGACACACCAGTAGTGCCAGAGACGCCAGTTACTCCCGTAGCTTCGACACCTGCTACGCCGGAGACATTGCCACAGCTCTTGCCACACACTGGTCCGAGTGACACCTCGACACCTCAGGGCCTCTTGCTTGCACTCATAGCAGCAATCGCAACCTACGGCGCAGTGTACTTCGCCCAGGGCAAGCGCCGCTACGAGCAATAGCCAACACTTGAAATAAGTGAATATCCTCACACCTCTTGTGGGGATATTCTGCTATCATACGTCTACTATGCCCCACACATTCGACCACATCGTCGCGATTTACAATCCCAACAGCACCAATGATGCCGCCAGTAAAGCCAAGGCTTTTCAAGCGAGCGCCAAAAAAGCTGGCTTCACAGTGAAGCTCTACGAAACCGAGCGCGCAGGACACGCCGAAGAAATCGCACATGAAGCGGTAAAGAAATACGACACACCCCTCATCATCTCGGTCAGTGGTGACGGCGGCTACAACGAAGTTATCAATGGCGTCATGCAGGCCAAGTCAAATAGCCAGAAGCAGCCGACCGTCGCCATCCTCGCCGCAGGCAATGCCAACGACCACAAGCGCACCACCAGAGGCGATACGTCACTCATTTCCCTTCTCAAAAAGAGCCAGCCCAGACCTATGGACCTGCTTCGTCTCCAGGCTGATTCACTCGACCGCTACGCTCATAGCTACATCGGCCTCGGTATCACGCCAGAGGTGGGTATCGAGCTCAACAAACACGATCTCAATACATTTCGCGAGATACAACTGGTGCTTTCGAGCTTCATGAAGTTCACGCCCTTTGCTATCCAGCGAGACGGCAAGCGCACACGCTACGCCAACTTGCTGTTTGCAAATATCGCCGGCATGTCAAAAGTCATCAAACTCGACACCGAAGACAACTCGCTCCGAGATGGCAAATTCGAGCTCATCGCCCACCGCTGGCACGGCAAACTATGGCTCCTCCTCCACTTGCTCAGGCTTGTCATCTTTGGCAATCCCCACGCCCCACAGCTGCAAACCTACACCTTCACCACCCTCGACCCCACGACCCCGGTGCAACTCGATGGCGAGATAGAAGAACTTTCAAAGGACATCGAGGTGACAATATCGGCCGCAAAAAACGCAGTACTCTCGCTCTACTAGCCCACTGTTGTCCCACCGAGAAAGCGACCGCTGAGCCATCGCAAATGCGAAAAGTGATTCACCCCGACTATCGCCTGTCAATCTCAGCAACTAGGCATACTAACTCAGCTAGTGAGCCTCTTGGGATTGATCATGATGCTCGCTCGGGCTATCAAGAGGCGCTTCGTCACTCATCGAATCATCATTTTCATTGTCAGCTAACTCAAACTCGACATCATCAAGTAATTGCATGTATTTACTGAGTTTTTCTTCTGAATTTTCGAGCGTGCCGATCAAATCAAATGCCTGCTGGTACAACACCGGGTCACGTCGCACTTGCGCGAGACGAAGTGTCAATTCAAGTCGCTCTTCCGGACCGATAGCATCCGAGACCAGTAGCGGTTGCACCGCCTCAAGAATTTCGTCTCTTAGTCGCACAAATGATGCCTGACTCTCCACATACCCCCCTATTTCTTATGCGTTGTATTATACCACGAGCAGTACCCTACGACACAAATCGCGCAGGCTCATTGTTGCGCCCTCTTCCATAGAGCTTCTTGCGCACGATACTCGGATCGCGCTGCAGATGGTTTTGCGCCCATATGCGTCCTTCATCAGTAAATGAGAACTGCAAAGCACCTCCCTGCTGTGTCGATAATCGATATGTCGGCTTACCATGAATCTGCGTCGGCATGAGATATGATAGCCCAAGAGATACATGTGGAGCATCCCTAAACCATTCAGTGACCATTGCATTAATATTGTCTTCGACTCGCGAAACAGCGACTCGACGACCGCGACGAAACCGCTCATTAACTTTCTTGCCAAGCCCGTCTGCACGCTCTTTGTATCCTCCACCGCCACCATCAAATTCATTCCAGGCTTCGGTAATTGGCCTGCCTGCAACATACATCGCCTCGAGCCGGTCTGCCTTGCTATCGATATTCGCACCAGGTACGTACTGTACATACGAATTATTACCACTCTGAACATCCCTGCTGTACGACGAGCCTCCCGCATAATAATGCGATGACACACTTGCACCGCGCGCATCGCCGACTCGGCTTCCCATCATGATGTCGTCCGAGCCTGCACCGGTTTCTTTAGTGTCGTGCCCGATACCACCGACTGCAGCAAATGTCGACATGCGTACCGACATATTGATACCGATAGTCGGCGGCTGCACATTAAGGTGTGGGCGATTGCTCAGTACATGCATGATTTCTCGAAAATTCGTCGCAAAAGCAAGCCCGGGTAGATCAGCGTGACGTGCCGTTTCCCAGCGTACACCTCCATTAAATATATCTTTGTCGGGGTGGCGATGAAATAGTCTGAGCATACGCTCGACATACTTCCTGTCCATTCCCTGGGCATCAGCGTCATTGCGAATTAGCAACACTTCTTTATCGGGTAGCTGTCCGTTCTCCATGGCTTGTTGTACCGACATCATCGCCGTGTCATACAAGCGCTGGGTCACGTGGCCAATGATTCCTTTTCCGTATTCACCCCGGTCCTGCTTCTCGCCGCTCCACTTTGTTGTCATTGTCGCAATCGTCAGATTTGGGAAATCACGCCGCGCTCGCTCGATCTCTGCTAGCGTCTTGTCAATCTTTTGTTTTTTCTGTGGATCGTTTTCTGCGCGATCAAACCAGTTGACATGCAGTAAAATTGGCGTGCGCTTCATATCACCATCTTGCTGAGCGTAGAGTCGGAGTGTGTTATAAATATTCTCTGACTCCGAAGCCGCCGCTACCGGAATTGTGACGATCGCTTCGACATCTCCACCGAGGTTTCTAAGCTCAGGACTCCCCTCAACCGCTCGGTCAATCTCATCCGCGTACGCATCACCACCTCTACGTCGAATTTCCGATCGATACCAGCCAAGCTCTTTGCGTGTGTTGAGTCGAGCGCGTGGATTGTTTGACAGGCGCGGTGAACGCTCTGCAGCGAAACGCTCAGGGCTCCACGCCTCTCCATACTGACGACCGTAGTAGCCGTACGGTGACCTACTGTGTCGTGTCAGCCGCTCTAGCGGGCGCCTAGAAACAATTGGCAGGAAGGGCGCAGCTTCAGTGACACGGCCAGGCTCGCGGGTCACGACATCCTCTCCTCCCCAAGTGACTCGATAATCATGCACCGTCGTGGTGTTGGTAGTGGTCGTCGGTATCTCAAACGGCCCCTTTAGGTTATTTGCACCCTCTACTGTTGCCAGCGGCTGAACATGCGAGACGCCGTCCGCATCGACTCCGTCAATACGCACTACCTCGACGTAAGCGCCGTTAAAGGTCGGCCGTCCATCGACCATTGAAAACGTCTTGGCAACCTGGCTGTCTGACGGAATATCGATACTTCCATCTGGCTTGACGTCAAACACAAAGGGTTGCGCCTGAGAATCTTTCGTGAGCGAGACGACTGCTTTTAGTTTGCCATTTGTGACTTCGTCTGCCCAATTAGTGCTCACGTCGCCATGATAAGAGCCGCCTGCCGTCATGCCTGCGACAGTCATATGGACTCCACCCTGTGCATCTATCGTATTATCACCAGTCCAGTCCAGACCGAGCTCGTTATTATCAAATACCGGAGCCGGCGTATCGTTGTCGAGCCACAAATCTCTTGTAAGATGCAGCCGCGACTCGTCTGTATGTGTCAAAAAGTCGTCTATACCGACGGTACGCGTACCAGTCGTCGTTGTCGTAACCTGATGCGACAAATCCTGCACCACCATGCCGTGATGCTGCAATTCTGCGAGCGTACTCGCTGGCATCGACCCATTGGCATTCATTGTCAGGTTGTCGATTGATGCACCGCCAGGACGATCGAGGCTGAATGTACCATTAGGATTGTGGGTCAGTGTATGTTCACTCGAGATATCCATCTGCCCACCGCCGCCCATGGTAGTAGTCGTATAGGTATTACTGGGTCCGACATGCGAGGTGTGCATAGTCGGGTCTGTGTTGCCATGAATCCACCCCATGATGAGCGTCTGCCGCGTCTGTCCATTCACTGGTTGAGTTGTGTGATTGAGTAGCTGATCAACAAGTCCTTCTCGAGTCGAGTCAAACGCAGCGACGCCTTCTTGTACTGCTTCACCGACAATAAATCCAGATACGCTAGCGATCGCTGCAGTCTTCAAGACGCGACGGAGCTTCTGATCTTTGAATAGCTGGTCTTTGGCGTCAATTTCATCACTGAGCGCGTCATAGGTATCATTTTGGTTGCGCAGCCACTGGTCAAGCTCGACACTCTCACTCATGCCCAGCGCGAGCCTTGTCTCTCTATCCAGACGACGACGGAGCGCTACTTTCGCTTCTGCGCGTGCCAAGTCAAGATCCCAGCGCTCCTGCTCTCGGCCTTCGGCGCTCGAAAACGATACAAGATCGACATTCCGCGCATCAGACATGTGTACGCGCGCCTCAACCATCGACAGCGCGTCGAGTGCTGCTTGTACCGCTTCATTTGTCTCGAGTGTTGCATCGCCTTCAGTGTGCGATCGAAGCGTGCCAGCAAGGTCATTGGCCGCGATTGTTTCGTATCGAGTTCTCTCGAGCTCCTCGCGTCGTTCTGACCCAGCGACAATTTGCAGACTTTCCGAAGACTCACGCAGATGCTGCCGTCGCTCATCCTTGTAGCGCTTGTTTTCGCGCATACCGGCAAACAATCCCGCTATCGGTCCTGGGATAAGCGTCAATCCTGTTGCCTTGAGTACCGAGCCTCGGCCGAGCCTCGTAAATGCAATCGCGAGCGATGCAGCCGCAGCAACCGTCTCAGGAGTGACAAAAGACGCTTTGCCTCCAGCCTTTTGCTCCCATTTGGCAATAAGCGTATCAACTCGATTGTAGTCTGCCTCTGTGCGCGCACCAGTTCGCGCCTCACCAGAGCCGACCTTCATGTGCGCTAGTATGCGATCGAGGCTGTCGCCGTGCTCGATTGCACCCTTCACAGCAGTGGCAATCTCGACGATATTATCGACTCTGACTTTGCCTTCGCCAACAAGCCCAGCATCGTCACCCAACTCTGCAAGTATACGCGTTCGTTCCTCTCGCAGCGCCTCAAGGCTACCAATCTCACCGCTGGCATACTGTCGGATTAGTTGCTTGACCGCACCGCCAAACGCCGAATCTTCTGCCAGTGTATTGAGACGCTTCTCGCCCGCCTGCTCGTGCACGGTCTCAGCATCGTATTCTGAGACAAACCGCTCGATTGTGGCTTCTCGCGACCGAGAGCGCGCGGCGGCATCGGCTGTCTTATGCACCAACACGTCTTGATTGGCGACAATATCTCGCTCAGCCTGGTGATGATATTTCTGTAAATAGTATTCACGCGCCATGTAGCCTTTCCAGATATTCCGTGCAAAGCGTCGGATACGCCCACCACCCGTATTCAGCTCATTTGTCAGGCGCGCTTCAGCCGCGTCGCGTGCAAAATCGCGCGCATCTTTAGACTGATCGATGACTGCAATCTCAAAATCATCAAACTCTTGTCTAGTATCCTCCGGCTCAGCCTCGGGAGACGACTCGCTATCATCATCGCCGTCGACGCTCTCAGGATCAGGCACAGTCGCAGTCGGTGTCGGCTCGTGCGAATCCTCCTCATCACGAGCTTCACCCCTAGAGCCCTCACGGTCGACCAGCCCCGCTCTAATCTGATCAGCATGGGCGACAATATCCTCGAGCTGCGACTGGGGAACAAATTGCCCGCCAGCTTTTTTGCCCAAGGCCGTCACACCTGCACCGTAGCGTACGCGATCATTAGCCGATACAGCCAGTTGACCGTCAAGCAAATCATCTACCTCTGTGGCAAGCTCTCGATTTGACATCGAAAGAAACCGCTCACGTTCTGCCTGCTGCTCAGCAGTGTAGCCCTCGTGGCGACGGACTCGCTCAGATGGTTCAGGAGTCATACCTCAGTCTACTCCTGGTGCTCCTGGTCAGAGGCAACACCGAGATAGAGATCTCTAAATGTCAGCATTGTTTCAAGTGTGATTTTCTTGATATCGATACCCGACTGTGCGATCACTTCTTGAATCGCCGCCTCTTCACCGCCTTCATTCACTATTCTCTCAAGCTGTTCGAATTTATCCTCGGGCAGTGCCGCAACAAGCGCACGATTAATTTGATCCCCCAAACGAGCTTTCAGGTCCTGTACCAGCTGCTGGCGCACCTCGTCGTCTGCAACAGGCAACCCCTTATCAGCCACGATATGTTCGACAAATAATTCAAAAGAGTCTTTGCTTGGTTGCTCTACAGTCTCATCCCTATCCATAGTCACTATCTCGTGTCCGTTTATTTTTTGTATAGTACTTCTGTTTGAATCGTACCATACCGCTCATGGTATCGCAAGGATTCATCCTCTATAAAAGTATAGTCTTTTCGTTTTGGACATATCCTTGAAAAAGTGTCTTCCCTCTGCTAAGATAAGCAAGAGTTTTGGTCCCATCGTCTAACGTGAGAATTGCCAGTGGCAATTTGGAAACGGACTTTCTGATGAAAACTATGCTTTCAATCATGAAATCCGGACGTCACGGAACGTGACTAGGACACCAGGCTGTCCGATAGAAGATCGTGTACCTTTCATTGAAAATGTCTCATATGCCAGCTAAATTGTCATATGGAACGCAAATTTCTCGGAATAGCGCAAAAATGAGTTAACTAATTTTTGCCGCTCTTCACTCGAAATTTGGTCCCATCGTCTAACGTGAGAATTGCCAGTGGCAATTCGGAAACGGACTTTCTGATGAAAGCTGTGCTTTCAATCATGAAATCCGGAGGTCACGGAACGTGACTAGGACACCAGGTTCTCATCCTGGCAATCCGGGTGAAGACTGCCTGGGGCAGTCTGCAAGGCCGGAGACAGATTTGAAGCTATGCTTCAAGTATGTCGAGGCGGGGCCGCCGACAAGGTGGCCGATTCCCGCGCGGAACCGAACCCTGGTATAATTAATAATCTAGCATGGTCCCATCGTCTAACGGTTAGGACACCAGGTTTTCATCCTGGCAATCCGGGT
>CAZOOQ010000024.1:0-10780 GCA_964581485.1 uncultured Candidatus Saccharibacteria bacterium | reverse complement strand
TGCTCGACGAAGCCACGAGCGCACTCGACAGCGAGTCAGAGAAACTAATTCAGGCGAGTCTCGACACCCTCATGAAAGGCCGCACCAGCATCGTCATCGCCCACCGCCTGTCGACTATCGCCAAGCTCGATCGTATCATTGTGCTAGACCACGGCAAGATTGTCGAAGATGGCTCACATACCGAGCTGCTCAAGCAAAACGGCACCTACGCCAAACTCTGGAATCACCAGAGCGGTGGGTTTATCAAGGAATAAAAATATGCCGCAGCGAATGCGGCATATTTTTGTGGAATGGCAGAATTATTCTGCTTTTTCGGCTTTTTCACCTTCTTCGGTTGATTCGCCGTCAGCAATGACTTCTGATTCGTCAGTTGCGTCTCCGGCAGCAGCTTCGTTGGCAGCCTGCAGTGCAGCTGGCTCCCAGACACTCGCGATCATCAGGTCAGTGATCTTTGGTCGCTCTTCGTCTTCGTCTTCTTCAGCACGACCATCATCGCGCTCGACGAGCTCGACGCCCTTTGGCAGCTCGATATCTGCAACTGTCACGCGGTCACCGGCTTCTTTGAGGCCGACAATCGATACTTCGAGTGCTTCTGGTAGCTCCATTGGCAGCGCCTTGATTTCGATTTTGTCGAGGGCTTGCAGTACCATGAGACCAGCTTTTTCGGCTTCGCTCTCGCCTTCGCCGACTAGGCGAATCGATACGAATGTAATCACTGGCTCGTTTGCATCGACAGCGTGAAACGCAATGTGGCGCACCACACCATGCTTGGTAGGATCAAAGTCGATATCCTTAATCATAGCAATACGCTTCTCTGCACCAGTCAAGTGCACAGGCGTGTGCTTGCCAGCTTCAGTGACAATTTTGCGCACTTCGCCGGCGTCCGCCTGGATAGCCTGCGGCTCCATGTCGGCACCATACACGACACCAGGTGTCAAACCTTGCTTGCGCAGTACTTTTACTTTTTTGCCCTGCACTGTGCGGGCGTCAATTTTTAGACTTACTTTGTCTCCCATCTCTCTCCTCCTCTCGTTGGATACTTTTTCGGAGCTTGTTATTATCTATACCATTATACCAGAAAATCACCAGCTGTACCAGATATGCTACAATCATAAGCAATGGAAGCGCTTTTAAATTTGATCACTGGCCTCGGTGTCATCGCCGTACTGTTCGTCATATATGCTGAATCAGGTCTACTGGTCGGATTCTTTTTGCCAGGCGACAGTCTGCTTTTTACGGCGGGATTCCTTGTTCAACAGCAGATTGGTTCGTTTGGGCACATCAGTATCCACCTATTCGCATTTCTCCTGTTTCTGTGTGCGCTATTCGGACAACAAACTGGTTATTTCTTTGGCAAAAAAGTCGGCCGCAAGTTGTTTCAGCGTCCAAATAGCCGACTCTTTCGCAAAGAAAACCTCGAGCGCACCGAAGCGTTTTACAAGAAGCACGGGCACATCGCCATCGTCCTGGCCTGCTTCGTGCCAATCATCCGTACCTTTGTGCCGATTGTAGCCGGTGTGAGCAAAATGTCATACCGCGAATTTCTGCCGTATAACTTCATCGGTGCCTTCACCTGGACGTACAGCTTCACCTACCTTGGCTACTATGCAGGCGAAGTGTTGCACAAAATTGGAGTCAATGTCGAAGTGGCGGCGCTCATCATCATCACGCTATCAGTTGCACCATTTTTCTGGCACGCCCTCAAGACCAAGGAGCGCCGACAGAATTTCTGGGCTGGCGCCAAGCGCGAGTTTGAAATTATATTTCAACGCAAGAAATAGCTACTCTATAGCAATTCTTTGAGATATTTACCGGTGAAACTAGCCGGCACTTTGGTGATGTCCTCTGGCGTACCCTGCGCGACGATTGTGCCGCCGCCTTGCCCGCCTTCGGGGCCCATATCGATGATATGATCGGCACATTTGATGACTTCGAGGTTGTGCTCGATGATAATCATACTATTCCCACCTTCGACAAGCTTCTGGAGAATCTCGAGGAGCTTTTTGACATCGGCAGTATGCAGGCCAGTCGTTGGCTCATCCAGAATATAGAGTGTCTTGCCCGTACTGCGACGACTTAGTTCGCTGGCGAGTTTGATACGTTGCGCCTCGCCGCCACTAAATGTCGTGGCAGGCTGGCCAAGTTTGATATAGCCGAGACCGACTTCATTG
Source organism: uncultured Candidatus Saccharibacteria bacterium (assembly GCA_964581485.1). Lineage (GTDB taxonomy): Bacteria > Patescibacteriota > Saccharimonadia > Saccharimonadales > Saccharimonadaceae > Saccharimonas. The sequence continues at coordinate 8,609 of CAZOOQ010000024.1, read as the reverse complement.
AGCGTGTCGAGTTTGCGGGCGATAGTCGGTACATTTGCGAAAAATTCGCAGGCCTGCTCGACCGTCATATCTAGCACATCGCTAATAGTTTTGTTCTTGTATTTTATCTCGAGTGCTTCGCGGTTGTAGCGCTTGCCTTTGCATTCGTCACACGTGACATAGACGTCCGGGAGGAAGTGCATCTCGATCTTGATGACGCCGTCGCCCTGGCAGTTTTCGCAGCGGCCGCCTTTGACATTGAAGCTAAATCGCCCGGCTTTGTAGCCACGAATATTTGCCTCAGTCGTGCCGGCGAAGAGTTCGCGGATCGGTGTAAATACTCCCGTATACGTCGCAGGATTTGAACGCGGCGTGCGACCAATCGCTGACTGGTCGATGACGATTGCCTTGTCGAGCTGTTCGATGCCTTCGATATTTTCGTGCGCTCCCGGGACAGCTTGTGAGCGATGCAGGCGGGCCGAGAGTTCTTTGGCCAAGATGTCATTGACAAGCGTTGATTTCCCCGAGCCACTCACGCCAGTGACAAGCGTCATCACGCCGAGTGGAAATTCCACATCGATATTCTTGAGGTTGTTTTCGGCTGCTCCACGAATGATGAGCTTGCGATCTTTTTCGACAGCGCGACGCTTTTTTGGCACTGGAATCGTTTCGGTACCTGCAAGATATCGGCCGGTGATGCTATCGACATTTTTTGCGACCTCTGCAGGTGTGCCGTGCGCAACAATTCGCCCACCATGTACGCCGGCGCCAGGCCCAACATCAATCAGATAGTCGGCATGCTTGATAGTGTCTTCGTCGTGCTCGACGACCAGCACTGAGTTGCCGAGATCACGCAAATGCTTGAGCGTACCGATGAGACGATCGTTGTCGCGCTGATGCAGACCGATCGATGGCTCGTCGAGCACATACAGCACACCCTGTAAGCCAGAGCCAATCTGCGTCGCCAGCCGTATGCGCTGCGCTTCACCACCACTCAGGGTATTGGCCGCACGCGATAGTTCGAGGTACGTCAGACCGACATTGCTCATAAAGCCGAGGCGGGCCATGATTTCTTTCATAATTTGCCGGGCGATGAATAGCTCGTCATCGGTAAGTTTGAGATTGTTGAACAAATCAATCGCATCGTCGACCCCAAGATTACAGATATCCATAATCGACAAATCATGCACAGTCACCGCCAGTACCACTGGTCGTAGTCGCTGCCCTTTGCACGCCGTACATTCGCGCTCACGCATGAAACGCTCGATGTCTTTGCGCATAAATTCGCTATCGGTTTCTTTGTGGCGGCGCTCGAGGTTTGGAATCACGCCTTCGTATGTCGAATCGTAGTGCCGACCGCCGCTCAAGTTGACGCGGTACTTTTGCGTACCAGTGCCATAGAGGACTTTTTCTAGGTCATCAGGCGCGAGCTCTTTGACTGGCACATGAATACTAAACCCATGCTCGTCGGCCACCACCGCAAGTCGTTTCATATACCATGCGTCGCTGTTGACACGGTTGTAAGGACGAATCGCACCTTCGGCAATCGTGAGGTTGGGGTTGAACACAAGCTCGGGATCGACTTCTAGCCGACTCCCCAGACCCATACATACCGGGCATGCCCCTTGGGGAGCGTTAAAGCTGAAGAGTCGCGGCTCTAGCTCGGGAATATCCTCACCGGGGTGATCAACACAAGCATAGCGCTGGCTGTAGGTGCGGATTTCGTTTGTATCGACATCGAGCAACTGCACCACTCCGCTGGCAATTTCGAGCGCCTGCTCGACCGATTGCGTGACGCGGCTCAGTACTTCTGGTGACATGACGATGCGGTCGACCACAATTTCGATATCGTGTTTGTAGTTTTTTTGCAGCTCGGGAAATTCGTCAAGCGCATACACCACGCCATCGACGCGTGCGCGTGCGAAACCGGTTCGTGAATATTGCTCTGGGACATGGGCAAACTCACCCTTCTTTTGGTTGACAATCGGCGCGAGCACCATCAGTTTGCTACCCTCGGGCAGTTTCATGATTTCATCGATAATTGCCTGCGCAGTACGGCGATGCACCGCCTTGCCGCAGGTTGGGCAGTGTGGCACACCGATGCGCGCGTAGAGCAAGCGCAGGTAGTCATAAATTTCTGGCACCGTCGCGACAGTACTGCGTGGGTTGCGACTCGTAGATTTTTGGTCGATAGAGATAGCCGGGCTCAAGCCTTCGATACTATCGACATCTGGCTTGTCCATGATGCCGAGGAATTGGCGAGCATAACTGCTGAGGCTCTCGACATAGCGGCGCTGGCCTTCGGCGTAGATAGTGTCAAACACCAGGCTTGACTTGCCGCTACCACTGAGGCCAGTGACCACCACAAACTTATCGCGCGGTATCTCGACATCGATATTTTTGAGGTTGTGCTCCCTCGCCCCTTTTACACGGATAAACTCAGACATAGCACTTTATTCTACCGCAAACTGGCGAAAATTACTAGACCACTAGGAGTGACTAACGCCGCGAGGCACGGCGCCGCACACCCGCAAAGAGGAATATTCCGCATGCTGCTACCATGCTGCCGGCAATCGAGATAACAGTAGTTGCGTTATCCCCCGTCGCCGCCAACTCCTGCCCAGCAGTCGCCGTCACCGTCGCGCTAGTAGCAGTAGAACCATCTGCAAGAGCAGTAATGACTTGTATGTCGTAGGTAGTACCAGCAGTAAGATTGCTGAGAGTGTGCGTTGTCGTGCTTGGGTTGGAGATAGTAACTGTCTGCCAATTAGATGAACCTTGTGGTTTGTACTGGATAGTGTAGCTTGTTGCCGTAGGAGCTGGTGTCCAGTTTATCGTGATGGTGGTTGGGTTAGCGGGAGTGGTGGTTGTGGTGACGGTTGGGGCTGAAGGAGTAGTTGGTGCGACTGGGTTGGAGTAGACGAAGTTTAGGGTATTGTCGGCTGAGGCGAGGGTCATGGTGTGGGGGCTGGTGGGTGTGATGATGGAGTAGCTTGGGATGGTGGGGGCGGTGAAGGCTGTGGTATCGCCTAGACGATGGTAGACTTTGAGGGCATCTTGGATCGCAATTGTTTCTGTTGGGTTTGGACCCCACAATCCAGCAGGCGCTGGGAATACTGGGCTGTTACTAAAAAGATAGTTCGGGATAGTGGTACCATCTGCGTGCTTACCAGCTTGCGAGTAGACGGGCTGGAGTTCGGCCCCAGAAGTGTTCTTGTAGGTAGCTGTTGCGCGAGCGGGACTGATGAGATAGCCCCAGCCAATAACTGACTCGTCTGTAGGTTCACTAGTGTCAGGGTCGAGCATAGCACGCACATCTGCATAATCCTGGTAGCCCTGCGGGTTACCTAAGGCCGTATAGACGCGCACATACCAAGTGTTGGCGTAATATTCGGTTTTCTGGGCAGCAGTGAGCGTGTGAATCGGAATGTTATCCCAAAGATCTTGCGCAGCCAGGGTTCCCTGAAAGCCCAGGAAATCTTTTGGATTGGAGGTGAGAGTTGCCGGGAGAGTGGTGGATGTGATCTGGTTGGACTCGAACGCGTAGTCACCGATAGATACAACGCCGCTTGGCACTACGAGCGATGAGATTGCATTGTTCCTGAAGGAATACCAGCCTATATTTACTATCCCCTGTCCGAGACTCACGCTCCTGAGGTTACTACGCATGAATGCACCTGTAGGAATAATAGCAATGCCCGTGCCGTCAGCAATCGTCAGGCTCCAGGGTATCGTACTCGATATCAAAGGAATGTTTTCGTAGTTTACCCCATTTGTATCGCCATTGCACGTAGGTGCAGGCTCATCAACCATTTGAGTGCAGGTTATAAGGCTAGTCACTGTCGCAGGAATGACAAGCTGAGAGATACTGACTATGCCAAGCTGTGCAAGCTTAGTCACGGTACTCGGGAGTGTAAATGAGGTGATACCTTGAAAATCAGTAATTTGCTGATTGTTATATGAGTCCGTGGTTAAGATCGCCCCTACCGTCGTCACCGTCTCGCCTCCTAGCGTACTGGGAACAACCAGGTCGCTGGGGCAGTTATTTGGGCCACCGACGGCGTAGCCGGTGATCCAGATACCCTGACTCGTTACAGAATTTGGTCTTGTAGTGAAGCAGGCTTCAGGAATGGCAGCAGCCGAGGCGTGGTAAGTAGGCTGCAAGGTATCATTGGCGACAAGCAAGCTAGCGAGCGAGAATATACTCGTTGCCATGATGAATAATGATTTCTTTGAGAATTGCTGTACCTTAAAGGAAAAGCTGCGAGTAATGCGCATGATATCTAGTTGTGTACTCCGCTTTTTATTCGATTACTCACGTGGTGGTTGGCGCTAGTATAGCATAAGAACTATGACAAGACCAACAAAATAGTGCGTAGGTATTGCTTTTATACAAAATATATGATATAATGCGCTCATACATAATCAAGGTCTATATGGAAACGAATAGCAAACTCGGCAAATTATTTACAGCTTCTCTCGCCACAGCGGCGGTATCGTTGCTGGCGCAGGGTCAAATTGCCAATGCTATCTTGGGATTTGTGTTTGCGGGGACGATTCCTGGCACTAGCAGGACTGTTCCTTTTTGGCTGATGATGGCTATGTATACTGCGGCCATCAGCATCTTGGTCACATGGTATATCGAATCAGTTATCTCTAGCCGTCGCGCCCACAAGGCAGCGCCTGCTCGCAAGCGTATGCCGCAGCGACGGTATAGCCACATCTAACCTTCGGTTAGATGTGGCAGTGCCAGGATTTTTGAGGGAGGGCCAGCCCTCCCGATTTGTTTTCGAGATGAACTCGAAAACAATCTCCCACCCGCTGAAGCTCGGCTTTCGCTCATTGATAGAGGGAGGGCCAACCCTCCCAGTCTGCTTCGAAGTAAATTCGAAAGCAGACTTCCCACCCGCTGAAGCTCGGCTTTCGCCTCGTGCATGCGCGTAAACGCTGAGGCAGTGCCAGGATTTCTGAGGGAGGGCCAACCCTCCCAGTCTGTTTCGAAGTAAATTCGAAAGCAGACTTCCCACCCGCTGAAGCTCGGCTTTCGCCTCGTGCGTGCGCGTAAGGTAGAGGTCAGCTACGCTTCCTGCGCTTCGCGCACATTATTGCAATTATTCGCTTTCGGGCATGACTGATTCGGCCCAGAGTTTCAGCTCTTCGAGCATGAACTGCTTGGATTCGTCAGCGGTTGTCGCGAGTCGGTGGAGGGATTTCATATACGCAGGCAGTTGCGCTTTGATACGCTCGGAGCGCCACTGTTCCCAGGCTTGCGTCTCGGCTTCGCTAAGTGTGCGCGGAAAGTTTCGTGCCTTGTAGTGCAGCAGCAACGGTGCGAGTCGCTCGTCGGTGAAATCTGGGTGAAAATCTGCTAGTTCGTTCTCGCTCGCGTTGCGGACAGTCTCGACTCGCAGGGCATCGCGATCGGTCAGGAAGCCGTCGTAGAGCTGCGCTTCTGGATCAATGGCTGCTGGATAGTCTTTTTTGCGTTCGAAAGTTGAGCGTAGTTTCTCGGCAAACTCCGGATGCGCGAGCAGTACTTTCATGCGCTGCTGTACTATTTGTTGGTCGAGGCCGATTCGCGTCCAGCCATCTTCTGCCGCTAACACACCAAGCGGCGCTACGGCCGGACAGCGATTGTATTGCAGCGCTTTGACTGGTAGCTTCACAAAACCTTCGGCCTGGCGCTCCTCCCAGGTCGCAAAGACTTTTGCGGCTAGTTCTTTTTCGTTCAAGTTTACAAAATCAGCTGGGTCGTACCGTAGATCGTACACGAGCACGTTGCCATTTGGCGCGCTGGTTAATGGAAAGGCAATCGTCGCTTTGTTCCACTCGCTATCGTAGCGACCACTCACATAGACAAACGGCTGCTTGTCATCGAGATTGACGAGTTTTTGCACCGCCTTTTTGTCGCGCATGCTGAGTAGATAGTCAAACAATTGCGGCTGCTTGGTTTTGATAAGCTTTGCCACACCAATCAACGCCTCGACATCGCTCAGTGCATCGTGCGCATGCGTATGCTCGACGCCGTTGAGAGGGGCGATTTTGTCGAGGCTATTGGTCGCGATACCTTCTGCCGTGACCGGCCACTCGATGCCCGTCGGGCGGAGCGCACGCGTCATGCGCACAACATCGAGCAAGTCCCAGCGCGAACGGCCATCGCGCCATGTCCAGCCGTATGGGTCGTAGAAATTCCGCCAAAAGAGATGGCGCATGAATTCATCGTCAAACCGCACGCTGTTGTAGCCTATCGCAATTGTATCTTCGGTAAATACTTCTTCCTGAAGTATCTTGGCAAATTGCGCTTCGGTATAGCCCTCATCGAGAGTTTTTTGCGGACTGATGCCCGTCACCATGAGCGCATCGGGGCTCGGTAGCGTATCGTCGTTTAGTGCTACTAGCAGGTTATACGGCTCCCCGATGGGGTTCAAATCCATATCAGTCCGTTGCCCGGCAAATTGCATAATTCGGTCATTGCGTGCGTTGAGCCCACTGGTTTCGAGGTCGTAGAAAAAAAAGGTCTTGGCCATATGTATAGTATAGGCTATCCGGTTGGTTTTGGACGAACAAGAACCATTACTGCTCGACGAGGGTGAATTCGGGTGAATTGCCGATTTGAATCATACTTTCGCCAGTGGCGCCTTGGCGGATAAGTTCGTGTGCGATGCCCAGCTTGCGCATGATGTCGCGGAGGCGATTGAGCGTATCGAAGTTGTCGTAGTTGGTGCGGCGCGCGAATTTCTCGATCTTCTCGCCCGATACATGGTAGACGCCTGTCTCTTCATCGAAACGAACCTCCCAATGATTTGACAGCTGGTCACCGGTGAGCGTAATGACACTCTCGTCTATTTCATCTTCCTGGACTTGTTCGGCTTGGATACGGCGCACTTCGACAACTTTCGCTTGCAAAGCGCGTAGCACTTCGGTCAAGCCTTGGTGTGCAGCAGCAGAGATAGTAAAGACTGGAGTATCTGGAGCGATGACTTTTTGCAGCTCGTCGCGCTGCATGGAGATGATATCGGTGTCGAGGCCTTCGCACTTGGTGAGCGCGATGACTTCTGGGCGGGTCGCGAGTTCGGGGCTGTATTTTTTGAGTTCTTCACGGATAGTCGTGTAGCTTTTTGCGACATCGTCGCTGTAGACATCGATGAGGTGCAGCAGCACGGCAGTGCGCTCAACATGACGCAGAAATGCATCGCCGAGGCCCTTGCCTTCGCTTGCGCCCTCGATAAGCCCAGGGATATCGGCGATGAGCAAGCTACTACTGTCGATATCGGCCACACCGAGGTTTGGCGTGAGCGTTGTAAAGGCATAGTCAGCGATTTCGGGCCGGGCATTGGTCACCACCGAGAGAAACGTCGATTTGCCAGCATTTGGGAAACCAACCAGTCCGACATCTGCTAGCAACTTGAGCTCGAGCTCGGCCTCGAACATATCGCCCAGTTCGCCTAGCTCGGCGATGCGGGGCGTCTGGCGGGTGCTCGACTTGAAATGCGCGTTGCCAAAGCCACCATCACCACCCTTGGCGATGACAATCTGCTCGCCATCGTCCACAAGGTCAGCGATCACCTCGCCTGCGCGCTTGACGAGCGTGCCCATGGGAACTTTTACTATCAAATCATTGCCGCTGCGGCCAGCTTTTTTGCGTTTGCTGCCCGCTGCGCCGTCGCTGGCTTTGAGCTCTGGCTTGTAGCGAAAATCGAGGAGGGTGTTGAGGTTTTCGGTCGCCTGAAAGATAACGTCCCCGCCCTTACCGCCGTCACCACCATCTGGCCCACCTTTGTCGACATAAATTTCGCGACGAAAACTGACGGCTCCATCGCCGCCTTTTCCTGCCTGGACTGTGACTTTTGCTGTATCGACAAACATATTTTTGGTAGTTCTAGGTTCTGAGTTCTAAGTTCTGAGAAAATCTCAAGAATTTCAACCAGTGGTAATCCTTACTGTTCTATCTTAGCATTGTTGACTTTTTATGGCAAATTTGATATAATATAAGGTAATGGACGTATCTCAGAATCCCCTGAGGTACGAGATACTTAGAGTGAGGTTTTATGCGAGCGAGCCCCCAAACTGAGACGGGGGTTTTCTTTTGGAAAAAGAAGCAAAAAGTGACTACTTTTGGTGCAAAAGTAACAACAAACCCCTCTTCTCTCTCCAAAGAAACAAATCCTTACTTTTTTCTCGCAAAAAGTAACAAAACCGACCACCTTTGAAGCCAAAGGTGGAGAAACCTCTGGGATGGCTTCACCTCCGCAGCGAACTTCGCGCTCAGAATACTTGACTTATCTGCGCGCGGAGCAAAGCTCGTGCTCGATAAATCATGTTTTCTTCCCACTCTGTTCTCTGGGAGGCTGCAGATATCCCAGACCCAAAGATTTTATGCGGCCAGGGCCGCAGTATCTTCTCGCTCCGGCGAGAATAAATTGCGATGTAATCGCACAATTAAGTGGGTCTTGGGAGCCCTCTCTCCCACTGGCTCTTGTGATGCTCTTTTGGAGTCATTCACGACAATGTACCCACTGTCCATAATTAAAGTAATTACAGTGGGGCGCTTGCGTTTTGTCGTGACCAAAAGAGCAATACAAGAGACTGAGGCGATGAGAGGGATATCCCAAGTCGTGTTTGGTTCTTTG
>CAZOOQ010000023.1:0-11537 GCA_964581485.1 uncultured Candidatus Saccharibacteria bacterium | reverse complement strand
TTTGGATAAAAGTAGTCGCTTTTTGCTTCTTTGGCGAAAGAAAAAGAAGGGATTTGAAAAAGCCGCTTGCGCGGCTTTTCTGTGATTCGCAATTGTCTTAGAACTTAGAACTCAGAACCAAGAACTCAGAACTACCTACCTACCCCACCTTCATCCCAGTCGCTGGGTCACGGCGATAGACTCTGCGCGCGACTTGTTCGTAGTAGAGTCTCACCGAGAGACCAAAGTTCCGCAGCTCTTCGCCCTCGAGATACTTATAACGAGCACCCTCCTGGACCTTCAGCACCCCTTGCGGGCTTACTTCGTAGCGCACGGTGGCCGACTGTTTCTTCCTCTTTTCATCATGCCACTCTTCGTACCAAATCCAAGTATCTTTGTCGAGACAGAAAAACTCACGACGACGCCCATCGGGCACAGGTCCAAACAATTGACCGCCGATTTCGCTCTCAAGCGACAACAGCTCACGCTCTGTCAATCGTCGCAATGGTCGCTGTTTGCTCTGGGTCGGCATCTTCAAAAAATCAAGCGACGTGTCGTCGCCAGTCAAAAGATTGAGTGCTTTTTTGAGGACAGTATTCACATCTGCTGCTCCGTCATTTTGTTGTCCAGCGCGTCAGTACGCATGTAAATTAGCCACACACCAGCAGCGTCGATATCAGCCAGCAACTTCACCTTCTCTTGTGAATTAATCTGCTGCTTGTCGATGCGAGGCGCTGCAATGAGTGCTGCATCAAGCCGCTGAGTAGCCTGATGGGTCTCATGCGACTCCATGCGACGCTCGTCAATTTGATTGCTCGTAAATGTATCGCTGACAGAAGCAGCCCGTGCCATTGCCTCATTGAGCAGTCTCGCTCTTTTTTGCTCTTCGGGAGTAAATTCCTGCTCAAATGACGACATATCAAGCGAACCAGGGCGCTCAAAATGCGCCGAGGGTGATTGAGGTATACGGTAGTTGGCGGTGGTGGTATCCATGGTGTTATATCCCAAAAACTTTTTTCGCGTTTGCGGTGGTTTGCGCAGCGATTTCTTCGAGCGGCACACCTTTTAGTGTCGCCTGATGCTTCGCTACCAATTCCACATACGCCGGTACGTTGACTTTACCACGAAGTGGCTTCGGAGTCAAGAATGGTGCGTCAGTTTCGAGAAGAATTCGCTCTAGAGGTGCGTCTCTGTACAATTGTAGCTGATTTTCGTCTTTTGTAAATGTGCTGATACCGTTGATACCGACGTATAGTCCGCGCTCGATTCCTTCGTTGAGGTTGTCCTGGGTATCAGTAAAACTATGCATCACGCCGCACAGGCCCGGAAATTCATCGAGAATCGGCCAGAAATCACCAAATGCGTCGCGCACATGAAAACTGACTGGGAGGTTGTACTCTCGAGCGAGCGCCAGCTGCTCACGGAGTAGTTGCTGCTGAACATCCGCTGGGCTGTGTTCATAAAAATAATCGAGGCCGATTTCGCCGATACCGATGATAGTTCTGAGTTTTGAGTTCTGAGTTCTGAGAGATTCAGCCTCGAGGAGGGCGCGAATTTCGACGACACCACCGTGCTTGGCCTCGTGAGGATGAATACCAACCACTGCGTAGCAGCCCTGGTGGCTGCGCGCAAATTCGACGGCCTGACGCGAGGACTCTACGTCTGTGCCGACGCAGATCATCGTGACGCCGGCAGCGCGCGATTGCTCATATATTTCCTCTCGGTTGTCAGGAAAAAATGCCGTATCGTGAAGGTGTGTGTGCGAGTCGATATAGAGAATAGGAGGGTTCGGCCCTCCAGTCTCGACCGAAGTAGATTCGGTCATCGCCTTCCTCCTCCTGAAGCCAGCGCAGAGCGCTGTTGCCTGCGGCATGATTTGCCTGGTTGACATTCCATAGAACTACTTCTCGCTTGACTCTTGGCTCTTGACTCTTGACTCTCCGGCCACCCGTGGATCGGCAGTGTGCTGATATATCTTCGGGAACAATGGCTGTAGATCAGCTGGCACGACACCTGTTTCAAATATTGTGCGGATCGACTCAGCAGTCGAAGGCATAAATGGCTGGAGTACGTGCGAAATCTGCACCAGTGTCGCTACCGCATGGGCCAGCACGTCAGATAAGTGATCGGCAGCTTCGGTGTCAGTGTCAATGTTTTTGGCAATCATCCATGGCTTGACAGTCTCGAGGTAGCGGTTGAGCGACTGCACCCGAGTCCAGGCGATATCGATGGCTTCGCTAAATCGGTAGCTTTTCATCGCATCGTGATATGGCCCCATATCGTGCTCTGCCTGCGCCGAGTCACCGACAACACCCGACTGGTAGCGCGTCACCATCGAAGCCACTCGCTGCACCAGATTGCCAAGGTCGTTGCCGAGTTCATTGTTGTAGGCATTTTCGAATTTCTCCCAGGTGAAATCACCATCCTCTTGGGTCGGTACATGTCGGGAGAAATAGTAGCGAAAAGCATCGGTGCCATACTGCTGGATTACGTCCATCGGTGCGACTCCGTTGCCGAGACTCTTGCTCATCTTTGTGCTGCCGACAGTCACAAACCCGTGCACCAAAATGCTCTTGGGCAGCGGCAGGTCGAGACCAAGCAAAATCGCCGGCCAAATCCCCGCGTGAAAACGCAAGATATCCTTGCCAACCACCTGCAAATCCGCCGGCCAAAAATCACGCCACTCTTCGCTCTCTGGGTAGCCGAGCACCGTCAGATAATTGCTCAGTGCGTCGAGCCACACATACATAACTTGGGTGTCGTCACCCGGTACTGAGACGCCCCAGCTGAGGTTTTTGCGCGGACGGCTAATTGAGACATCCTGGAGGCCATCTTTGGTCAGCTCGAGGAATTCTTTTTTGCGGAACTCCGGCACGATGCGAAGCTTATTTTTTTCTATTGCCTCACGGATTTGGTCCGAAAACTGACTGGCTTTGAGGTAATAATTTTCTTCGCTGAGCCGCTCATACGACTGCTGGTGGTCAGGGCAGACACCGTCGTTGTCACCGGCTTCTTTGTCGGTCACGAAATTTTCACAGCCCGTACAATACCAGCCTTCGTAGGAGCCCTTATAAATCAACCCTGCCTTTGCAAGCTCCTGCCAGATGTGCTGCACAGAGGCTTTGTGATGGGGGTCACTCGTGCGAATAAAATCAGTCGCGGTGATATTGAGCGCACTGATGAGCGTCTGGAAATTGGTGTGCATCTGGTCAACATAGGCTTGCGGCTCGATGCCAGTCTCGGCAGCTTTGGCAGCGATTTTGTTGCCGTGCTCATCGACACCAGTTTGGTAGCGTACTTCTCGGCCGTTTTGCCGCTGATAGCGCGCCCAAATATCTGCCAATGTATAGTCGAGCGCATGACCAATATGCGGCTCACCATTAACGTACGGAATTGCGGTACAGACGTATAGATTTTTTCCCATTGCCTCTAGTATACCAGAGGTAGTGAGATACTGTATACTGAGTACATGAGAAAAAGCAAAAGCGGATTCACTATCGTCGAGCTTCTCGTTGTTGTCGTGATCATCGGTATTCTTGTCGGCGTGACGCTGGTTATCTACCGCGGCTTTCAGGGCCGAGCGCGTGACTCTCAGCGTAAAACTGACGTCGCTAATATCCAAAAAGCACTTGAACTCTATTATTCAGATAACGGCACTTATCCGATTGGCAGCGGAACGACATCAGTTGTAAACAGCACTTGGTACACATCTGGTGACAGTAGCTGGACTGCATTCGCCACAGTGCTTTCAAGCGCCATCGATACGTTGCCAACCGATCCAACCAACTCTGCAAACAAACAACCGTTTGCTGCCGATGGCTACGTCTATGGCTACTCCAGTGGAGCTTACTGTGGGAGAGCAAATGGCCAATGGTACATCCTTGTCTATCGTCTTGAAGGCGCAAAAGAACGACAAACAGTCGGTGACTGCACAACCAATCCATGGGGCGACGGCTACTACACGTCGTTTGGCAACAGCTACGTGCGCGTTGGACGATAAGCGAGCACTGCAAATCGACCGGTGATGTCTCCCTGCGAATGCGAAAAGTAGTTGTCGTCTCGTGCGGTATTGACGGGTGATCGATGGACATTACTTGCCCACACCCCTGCTGCAATTGCCTGTGCCTGGTTGTAGCCCTGTAAGTCGAGATAGACGCCGTCGTCTCGTTGGTTTGCGAAGTGTTGCCACTGAGCGTCGTCGAGATAGTCAAAATATTCCATGCGATAATCATCAGAACTGACGCTCGGTGCCATCCAGATGACGATATCCTGTGCCTGCGCGCCATTTGCGACCATCGTGGCAATAGTTTTTTGCATGAGATTTGCTAGTGTCGAGTGTCGCCCGAGGTGAGCCAGCGCTAACTGCTTCGTCGCAGAGTCATAGAGTACCGTCGCCACACAGTCAGCAACCGGTAGCAACATCCCGACACCAGGCTGCGTGGTGATCAACGCATCGGCTGCCACCTCATCGACGTACTTGCAGGTATCCGTCTCGTCGACTACTGCGATGACATCATACGTTCGCTTGTCGCTGTAGGTGATTCGCTGATACACTACGTCGCCATAGCTGATACCCTGTGTATCGCAAAATCTCGTGCGATTTGTCACGATAGTGGGATTGTGTACGCCGACAGCTCTATCGAGAACAGTACCATCACTTGTTGACGAGACACCCACGACGATGTCTGCCGGAAAGCAAGTTGGTTGGTCCTTGGCAATCATAGACTCAGAGCTCCTTGGTTTTCTCTGCGAGGCGCTGCCAATCGTCAAGAGACAAGTCTTCAGCACGTAGGTCGGGGTCGATGGCGACATCTGTGAGTAGCGCGACTGCTGCAGGCTTCGCAATGCCGAGGCCGGCGGCGATAGAGCTACGGAGTTTTTTGCGCTTGCTCGCAAAGCCAGCTTTGACGACGCGAAAAAATCTTCGCTCCTCTGCTGGAGCGACCAGTGGGTCGCGTCGAGTGCGCAGGACAATCACCTGGGAGTCGACTTTTGGCGGTGGGGCGAAGTACTGTCGTGGCACGAACTCACCTAGGGATGTCTCTGCATACACCTGGGCGCTAATCGCCAAGATACTCATATCGCCAGGACGCGCTGCGATGCGCTCGGCAACTTCTTTTTGCACGAGGAGCACCGCGATAGCAGGCTTGTTGCGGGCGGTCATGAGTTTCTCGATGATTTTGCTGGTGATGTAGTAGGGCACATTTGCCACGACCTTGTAGCCAGGCGGCAGAGTGCTGAGGTCAAATTGCAAGATATCTTCGTGATGCACGTCGAGGTTGGTGCCAGGAAATTGCCCGGGGAGTTTGCGCGCCAATTCACTATCAAATTCCACCGCGACCACACGCTCAGCACGGCGCAGCAATTCACTCGTCAGCGTCCCAAGACCTGGGCCGATTTCGAGCACCGTGTCAGCCGCGGTGAGCTCTGCCGAGTCTGCTATTGCCGCCAGTATCACACGGTCAGTCAGCCAGTGCTGCCCCAAGGATTTGTTGGTCGGCATACGACTAGAAGCTCGCGAGAATGTTATAAGCGTACTGGATTCGCTTACCCTCGGCACAGATACCGCAGCGCTCGTACTGGTTTTGGAAGACGACAGTCGCGCCTTCGACAGTCGACTGCGCTCGGATGTTTGTCAGGACTTTGGCGTACGGTCCACTGAGTTCTTGCCAGAGGAAGTTTAGCTGTGTGTCGATACTGTATGGGTCGGGCATCGCGAGCAAGTTTGCCTTGCGACCGCCTGTCCACTGCGCCAATCCGTCGCCTGTGGTGTTGAAGCCGTGCTCTTGCATGAGATTGCCCATGATACCAGCGGTTTGTTCGCGCGTCAGGCCTTTGGCGATCAAGAAATTCCAGGTGATTGTCTGATTTTGACTGGGTGTCGTGTAGGAACCGCGGAATTTTGCGCCAACTTTGTCGACTTGCTTGACGGGCTGTTTGGTCACAGTACTACTGACTTCGACTCGAGCGACTTCGATGCCATTTTGGGTAGTGACTTCGTAGGTGGCCATGCGCTTGCCTTTTTCACCTGGAGTGATTGTTTCGCGCTTGCCGACATCGAGATCGGCGTCTTTGACTTCGTCTACCGCAAAGGCAACTTCTTCTTCGACGACCACCGTCTGTTTGCCATCGCGCCATAGCTCAACCTTCATCCCGGCCACGATCGGTGTCGCGAGGCCTGGGCGTACGACATCGTTGGCGGCGAGCGTGATGCCCCGTTGTTTGAGCATGTCGCCTACTGTCTTGGCAAAGGTATGTACCTCGAGCGATTTGCCATAAAACATGAATGTCAACGGCGTAGCGCGCTGCACGGTCAGTACTTCTGGTGCGCCATCTCGAGCGATGTTGCTCGAAGTCGAGAGCGACACACGGTCTTGGTCGTGGAGTGTCAGACCGGCATCTTTGGCGATCTGCTTGCCGGTGCGATATGAGGTAATTACGGTGTATTGATTGCTGCCATCACGAACTACCACCGAGCGAGCCCGGTAGATATTGACCTGGTATGAGTTTGCGATGAGTGTATCGTCAAGACCCGGCTCTGTGCGGTCTTTTGGATCGAGCGGGATATTTGCTTCCTCGAGAGCTGCGCGCAGTGTTGATTTTTTGGTGATGAAGCCTTTGTCGACGCCGTCATCGTGCACGGTGATGATATGCTCATCAGCCGCCCGCACCTGCGTCTCGGCGTGTGCACGATGTGCAAACCCTGCAAACATCAACAAGACTGTCGCTGCGATAGTGGCGATGACAGCAACGAAACGAATCCGGTGTGGTGTCGTGGTAATGGCAAATGGTGTCATATTTGGAACTCTACCTCATAGAGTGCATAACCTTAAGTATAGCATATCGCTGCTTCTGCAGCACTACCGGCGTCGACGCACGACCCGCCACAGCACAATTCCACTGACAGCTACGATAGCGAGTGCTCCGCCACCCAGTATGAGCAGGTTTGTACCAGTGTTTGAGAGACTTTGTCCATGACTGTCGCCCGACGCTGCGGCTTGTATCACCAAAGTTTTGGTCTCTGTCGCGCTTGCCCCCGCGAGATTCGTCACCCTCACCGTCACTTCGTAGTTGCCAGCAGCTAGTGGCATGATCGTACCAGCCGGAATGTACCAAGTACCATCGCCTCTGTTTATGGCAGTGTAGGTGTGGCCCTCTATAGTGACTTCGACTTTGGCAGCAGGGTCAGAGACCGTGCCGGTGAGGGCTGGGCTGACGTTGCCTTTGTCGGTGGTGAGGGTGGCGGTGGGTTTGCTGAGGTCGATGATGAGACCATTGGGGAATGATTTGGTAAAATTGGCATTCGAGTAGTCTCTACCGAGAATGTAGACGTCGTACTTACCTTCGGGGAGAGGGGCGAAGTCGTAGTTTGCATCGGCGCTGGCGATGTCATCTTGGAGCGATGTGGCGTAGTAGGCCGCGATTTGGTCGTACTGTTGCTGGAACCAAGCTTTACAATCTACTTCATTTGTAATGGTGACGTCTGGCCAATAACCATAGGTGGAGTATAACTCGATCCGTTGCTACACGGCAGAGTCGGTACACATACTCTTTAGACCATCGAGCGTTGTAATAGAGGGTGCATTAGCAACAATGTCACCAAAGTACCACTGCGCAAAGTTATGCTGCCAGTAGCCTTCTTCATCGACCTGCTGTGCCGCGTACTCCTGGGTGATGAGGGTGATGTACTCTTGCTTATTCGTAATAACCTTCCATGTACCAGTCGGCAGGTTATTGCCACTGGCATCAACGTCAGCACTGTAGCGCAAAGCTCGCTCTTTTGGTGGGTTAGCAGGATCAATGACAGTACCGGCCGGAACAATGTAGGCACTGTAGACACTACTCACATCTGCGGCTGCCCCGGTCAAGGCTGGGGTTTGGTTGTTCGTGATGGTCGTGGTGTACGTAACTTTCGGCAACGCTACCTTCACGGCGTCTTTGTAGGTTTTTGTCATAGAGAGACCACTCGTAGGGTCGGTGAGCGTCAGGACAACATCGTAGGTGCCTTCGGGGAGAGGGGTGGAAGTATGACCAAAAGCAGACCAACCGTTATTACTTAAGCTGTACGAGCCTTGATTTGGATCAGTTGGGTCGGCAATAAATGGTTGTCCGCCTACCGTAATGCTCACCTGGAGGCCGGATTTTTGCGGGATCTGGCTCCATTGATTGCTTGCTGAATCGTAGACCCATTGGTTTTGGTAATAGGTCGAGGGGATATTACTGCCTGTCCAGCCAGCAGACAGATTAATATTTTTGGTGGTATCTGCAACCACGCGCTGCCCCATATCCTGACAGTCATTAAATTGCATGTTGTTGATAGAGCCGAATTCACTGGTCGAGCCGTCTGGGGCGGTGGCGGTGACGCTTGGATACGTGATGTTCGGGATGGCCAGAGTGGCATCACCGTTCGCATCGGTCGTAACGGTTTGGCTACTGTGCCATTGTTCACCCTGGCGAGGAGCGGTACCATTTGGATCCCATGATGGGTTGGCGTAGTAGTCGATGGTGAAGGTGATGTTTGGGGTGGAGTTAAACATAGGGACGTTGCGTGTGTCGGTGGTGCCGTCGCATTTGGTCATGCTCGAGACAATTACTGGGTAGTTTTGGAGGTTGTTAGGTCCGGTGTCGAGATCGAGGGGGTCGTTGGGGGTGGAGCCGTCACTATTGAGATCGATGCCGAGGGAGGCATTGTTATAGATGGAGTTTTGACGGATGGCTATACTCTTATTATATGGAACTGTGATGCCTATATCGTTGTCATGAATCTTATTGTTTGTAATGATCATATTTGCCCCAGCAGCATCGATCCCAACAGGATTATACGCAATTGTATTACCTGCACTCTGGATTGAGCCACCAATAGTTGCAGCAATCTCGAATTGCATACCTGTGATGGCATTGGGTATAGGTTTATTATCAGGTGTTACTCCAACGTAGTTTCCTTCAACAATATTGGTGTCACCCCTCATCCATATACCATAATAACCAGCAGAGCCAACTACATTTCCTTCCCCAGGATTTGAACCGCCAAACTTAATAACACCCTGGGAAGAGTCGTAAAATGCTGTATGAGCAATCGGAAGTGGATCGCCATATTTCGTTGCCCCAAAGTAGTTACCCTGGACTGTAACATTTGTTAGAGGGCCGTCAGCGACAAAACCCATCCATGTACTATTTCCAATAACATTTCCCTGGCCTGGCAAGCTACCTCCAACTGTGATGTTAGACTCACCATATCCAAGATACAATGCTGCCACCCCTACAGTGCCAAGGCTGGTTCTTCCATCTGCACCAACACCGATATAGTTGCCCTGTATTGTCACACTGTCTGCACCGTTGAACCTCATTCCTGGGCCAGAGCTGGGACCAACAACATTGCGGTCATCAGGCGTATCGCCGCCCACCACTGAGTTACCTACTATCGTAATCATTATCCCTGCAGACTCATTGCGTAGCCCAGCCATGCCTGAGAGATTAGCTCCAATATAGTTCCCCCTAATCTTGGTTGCGGTGTTCGGTGCTGGCCATCCTCCCGTTATCCCAAATTCTTTATTCCCAGAAAGCACGTTCTTATAGATATCAGCTTGATTAGTGCCGACGATTGATATACCCGAACCTGCTGTGCCAGCGGCATTCTCATTCCCTAGAGCAAATTGACCCGAGACATCAGTACCTATGAGATTTCGTTCAACCAATAGTGACGCTACTGACTGCGCATGGAGCCCGAATTGGCCATTACCGCTGAGGAGGTTTTGACGTATAGAGACATTATTTGCGCCAGGCTGTATGTATATCCCACCAGCACCGGCATGACTGATAGAGACATTGCCAGTCGGATTTGTGCCAATATAGCTACATTCAATCGTGGCATTAGGTGCAGCCACACTCAAGTTATAGAAACTGGCATTCTGCGAGCCATTCAGTACGAGTCCTTTGACGACACTACCCGCGGCAGTGCTTGTGAGACCTAGTGCAGCCGCACCAGTTACAACTGTAGCAGATGAAACCTCAACCAAAAGAGTGTGCGGAGTGTTTGATATGCCAATCGTACCATCAGTATTTTGTGGTACGAGATTCCCACACGAACTCCCCGCCTGCGTCGTCCCATCGATAATCACCGGCTGGGTGATTTGTGGCAGCTCGGTTTGCAGTGCAATCGACTGAACACCGCTGCCTGGAATGTTGAACTCGATGAGGTTTTGACTAGTTGGTAGCGACGGAGTGGCGTTTGAATCAGTAATAGCCTGGCGGAGAGACCCAGGGCCGCTATCGGCTGTGGTCGTGACAGTAAATGTCGCCGTGATAGCATGTGTCACGGTGGTCTTTAGTTGAGCAGTGACGACACTCACCACCAACAGCAAGCATGCCGCGCCAACGGTTGCCGCCACAAAACTGTTTTTCTTTGCAAGTTTGAGAGCCACGGTGTCTGTATTCCTTATTAGTTTATATGTTGCTTTTCGTTTCATGCACCGTGGTGGAGATTGTAGATAAAGCTTATGCCTAGCATACCACGCGTTTGCGCGGTATGCAAATTATATTCGTTCGAGTCTGGCGTATTCGATATTGAGCTTTTTGGTGCTGCCATTTACAAACTTCACCGACACCGCCAGTCCGTCGACATCGACAATCTCACCTTCGCCAAACTGCGGCGAGCGCACTTGGTCGCCAATATCAAAATCATTCACAATTTCATCGTATTCGTTGCGCGGAACAGCCGTTCGTTCGGGCTGGCGCATGGCAAGCCCGTGCCCCATGTCCTCGAGAAAACGCGATGGCATAGCGTAAGCCCGAGTACCAAATTGCTGCCGGCTCTGCGCATAGGTCAAATACAATTCTTCCCGTGCACGCGTCATGCCCACATAGCATAGTCGCCGCTCTTCCTCGAGTTGGCGCGGGCCTTCCTCAAGTGCCCGCGTACTGGGGAAAAGCCCGTCTTCCATGCCGACCATATAGACCACCGGAAATTCAAGACCTTTGGCGGCGTGCAAGGTCATCAGCGTCACGCGGTCGTCGTTGTTGGCGGTGTCGACACTACTCATCAGTGCGGCTTCTTCGAGAAAATCACCGATGCCAGCATACGCTTTGGCGTCGCTCACGAGCACGCTCAGGTTTGCCTCGCGGTCTTCGGCTTGCGGTGAACCGTCGAGGATGAAGTCGCGGTAGCCTGTTTGCTCGACAAGCTTTTCGATCAAATCGCCAGGATTTACCTGCTGCACTAGCGCTGTCTGTAGCCCGCGCATCACTTCGCCCAGTCTCACCAAACTTTGCCTGGCTCTCGCCGTGATAGTCGAGGCTTGATCGGCATTTACCAGCGCCGAGAGGATATCCATGCCGCTATTTGCCTGCCACGCGGCAAACTTTTCAAAGCTCGTCGCGCCGATACCACGTGCTGGCACATTGACGATACGACTAAAACTCATGCGGTCATTTGGCTGGTACAGCAACCGCAAGTAGGCGATAATATCCTTGATTTCCTTGCGGTCATAAAACCTCGTACCGCCCACCAGCTGGTAGGGAATGCGGTGCTGCAAAAATGTCCTCTCAAACGCAAAACTCTG
>CAZOOQ010000022.1:2409-12506 GCA_964581485.1 uncultured Candidatus Saccharibacteria bacterium | reverse complement strand
ACAAAACGCCCGTTGGGCGCCCCACCACAATATCTTTAGTTATGGGTGGTGGGTACGTTGTCGTGAATGACTCCGACAATCATCCTCTCTCCTTTTGGGTGGAGTGGCTCCCAAGACCCAAGTAACTGTGCGATTACATCGCAATTTATTCTCGCTGAGCGAGAGAAATACGCGGCTTTAGCCGCTTAGCTTTGTAGGGGTTTGGGGTGAGAAGTGACCGTCGTCACTTCGCAAGGAAATGTCACTCTGTGAGCTATGCTCACGAGCCTGACTTTCGGGGCCGCGGGACGTGGCATCTGCAGCCTCCCAGAGAACAGAGTGGGAAGAAGACATGATTTATCGAGCACGAGCTTTGCTCCGCGCGCAGATAAGTCAAGTATTCTGAGCGCGAAGTTCGCTGCGGAGGTGAAGCCATCCCAAAGGTGAGAAGTGACCGTCGTCACTTCGCAAGGAAATGTCACTCTGTGAGCTATGCTCACGAGCCTGACTTTCGGGGCCGCGGGACGTGGCTTGCTTATTTTGCGACAAAGGAAGGCCTTTTGGTTCTTTGGCAAGAAAGAACGGAGGTTTATTACTTTTTGTGAAAAAAAGTATGGATTAGCTTTTCAGCCAAGAGAAGGAAGTCCCGCTTCTTTCGCCAAAGAAAATAAAGAGAGGTATACTAGGTATATGCCCTTATACAACACAACCACAACACAAGAATTTGAAGAAAAAGTCCTCCAGAGCAAGAAGGTCGTCCTCGTCGACTTCTGGGCAGAATGGTGCCCGCCGTGCCGTGCGATGGCCCCGACATTGCATGACTTGGGCGAAAAGCTCGATAGCGATGTCGATATCGTGAAAGTGAATATCGAGGACGGCCCAGACAACGCCGCGCTCGCCGGCGAATACAAAGTGCAGAGCATCCCAAATATGCATGTATTTAAGGACGGCAAGGTCGTCGACCAAATCATCGGTATGGTGCCTGCGCGTGCGCTCGAAGATACACTCGCGAAGCACACAAAGAAAGACGGGCAATAATCGATGGATATTCTCCTGCGACTGTTGGTTGCCGGTGGCGTGATGGGGCTGCTCGATTTCCTATGGCTCGGCATCATCGCCAAGAAACTCTACTACGGTGAGATGGGAAAGATATTGCTCGAGAAGCCAAACATGACGGCCGCGCTGATATTCTACGTGATATACGTCGTCGGTGTGGTGGTATTTGTCATCAATCCAGCGCTCGAAAAGCAATCGCTATCGCATGCGATTGGCTACGGCGCGCTGTTTGGCTTCGTCGCATACGCGACATATGATCTAACAAATCTCGCCACGCTAAAAGATTTTAGTACAAAAGTAGTTATGGTTGACTTGCTGTGGGGTGCGTTTCTCACTGCAGCCGTAGCAGGTGTGACGTACCTAGTGTTGCATCGATGAAACGCTGGCTGTTGATCGGCAGTTTGTGCGGCCTGACTATCGCCGCACTTGCAACGCTCGTACTGCACAATATCTATGTGTATGTACTGTCGGGTATGTTGCTATGTTTTGTGGCAGTGCTCGCATGGATGAGTATCGTGTATGTGATCGCGCGGCGCATGAAACGGCTCGATGTCGTGGACGCGGCGTGGGGAATTAATTTTGCTATCATCGCGGTGATTGCCGTATGGTTCAACCACGAGCATGTATCGGTATGGAGCGTGCAGGTGCTAGTGCTGGCTCTTGTGTGGGTATGGGCAGCGCGGCTATCGACGCATATCACGAGGCGTATTCTCCAGACCAGCACTCAAGACGTTCGGTATACGGAGCTACAGAAAAAATGGAAACAGCCGTGGGGGATCGAGGCTTACGGAAAGATATTTGTCGTCCAGGCGGTCCTCGCGACAATTGTCAGTATACCGGTGATACATATCGGGCTGTGGCATACGGAGTCGCCGCAACTACTAGCTCTTGTCGGCGCTGCCATCTCTCTATTTGGCATCGTGTATGAAACTATTGCTGATAGGCAGTTGAGCGCATTTCTCAGCAATCCATCGAACAAAGGTAAGCTCATGACTACTGGACTACGCCGCTATAGTCGGTATCCAAATTACTTTGGGGAGTTGTGTATGTGGTGGGGTGTGGCGATTATTTCGTTCGATACCAGGTACGGCTGGGTGGGGCTCATCGGCGCGCTGACCATCACGTATCTGCTGTGCTATGTCTCTGGAGTGCCGCTGGCCGAAAAAAGTGCAGCCACCAAGCGTGGGTGGAGTACGTACCGCGAACGAACCAACGTACTGCTACCGATGCCATCTAAGTCTTAGTTGTCACGGCTCGATAATCGGCAAAGCTTCGACGGGAATGTCCATCGTCGCAGCAAATCGTTCGAGTTGCTGAAATTTGCAAAATTTTATAGGTTGGCCATCTATGTCGTGCACACGGTAATAATGAGTATAGTGAACCGTCTCACCATTAAATTTCTGTGCCGTAGTTGGCTGATCGATGCGATGAATTACCCACCCGGGGTGAGTTTCGAGGATGCGCTTCATCTTGGCATAATGGTTAAAGGCCATAGAGGTAGTATATACTGGAATGAATAGGTAGTGAGCCAGCAAGGAGGACGATATGCAACGAATCACCCCAAATCTATGGTTTGACGGCAATGCTCAGGAAGCAGTAGATTTCTATGTATCGGTATTTCCTGATAGCCGAATCAATACGACAATGCACTACCCAAATAGCGCCGAGGAAGGTCTGGAAGATTTTCAGCTCGACCTGGCAG
The DNA here is from genome assembly GCA_964581485.1 of uncultured Candidatus Saccharibacteria bacterium. Classification (GTDB taxonomy): domain Bacteria; phylum Patescibacteriota; class Saccharimonadia; order Saccharimonadales; family Saccharimonadaceae; genus Saccharimonas. Next base: position 9,769 of record CAZOOQ010000022.1, on the reverse strand, counting down.
GCAAGGTGCTGACAATCGACTTCACACTCGGCGGCATGAACTTTGTGGCGATCAATGCCGGCCCAGAATTCAAGCCAAACGACGCTACATCTTTCTTCGTCAATTTCGACCCGTCACAGATGGAAGATGCAGACGCGCAGATTGATGCGCTATGGAAAAAGCTAGCCGATGGCGGAGCCATACAAATGGAGCTCGGGGAATATCCACACAGCAAGCGATACGGATGGGTCGTCGACAAATATGGGTATTCATGGCAACTCATGCTAACAAATCCCGAAGGCGAGCCGCGGCCGTTTATTATCCCGTGCCTACTGTTTACCGATACTGAGAATCCACAAGCTGAAGAAGCTTTGCGCTACTATGTTGATGTTTTTGAGAACTCAAGGTTGGGGTCAGTAGCGAAATATCCTGCTGATCATCACGACGCAAAGGCCGGCGCGCTGATGTTTGGCGACGCACTGCTTGGCGGTAGTTGGCTGGCAGCGATGGACAGTGCAATGGCACAGGACTATACGTTTACGGAAGCCGTGTCTTTCTCGGTACCTTGCAAAGACCAAGCTGAGATTGATTATCTATGGGGGAAATTATCGGCACATCCCGAGAACGAACAGTGCGGCTGGTGCAAAGACAAGTTTGGCGTGAGCTGGCAAATCGTACCCGCGAACATGGGCGAGCTCCTAGCAAAACCTGGTGCGTATGCACATATGATGCACATGAAAAAGCTTGTTATCGCAGATTTTTAATCGATAGTTTCAGCATAAAGGAGAAGCAATGGCAGCAACACAACTCAATACCTACATCAACTTTAAAGATAATGCGCGTGAAGCCTTTACATTCTATCAATCAGTGCTTGGCGGTAAGCTCGAGCTCAATACATTTGGAGAATTTCATGCCATGGATGATCCTGCAGAGCAAGACAACATCATGCACGCAAAACTAACTCTCGATAGTGGCGAAGCGATCATGGGCGCAGATACTTCTCGCAGTATGGAGTTTCGTGAACCATGGGGATTTAGTGTGTCACTGAGTGGTGACAATGCTGAGGAATTACACCGATATTTCGCAGGCCTTTCCGAAGGTGGCGCGGTGCTTATGCCGCTCGAGAAGCAGATGTGGGGTGATGAATTCGGCATGGTGAAGGATAAGTTTGACGTGGCTTGGATGGTGAATATTTCTACACCATCTACAGAAAACACCGCAGTATAGTGTGACAAGGAGGACATATGAAATTTGAAGCAAAAGTTGAAAAAATGGGCGATGAGGGTGGCTGGCATATCGCACGAATTCCAAGCGACACCGTACGAGCACTACGCGATGAATCGCAGAAAAAAGGCAACATACCAGTCATTTGTCTGACAGGCAAAAGTACCTGGACGAGTACAATCATGAGCCTCGGCGAGCAACAGTGGTTTGTCGCAATCAAGACGGATATTCGCAAAGCAGAAAACATCCAAGAAGGTGATACGGTCGTAATCGACATACGCCCTGACCCGAAGCGTTTACCTGCACAGCACGAGTAGGCAGCCACGAGGTATACTAATAAGCATGACCGATGCACTGACTGTCAAGCTGAAGACATTGCCGCTCTCGCCTGGCGTATATTTTCATAAGTCCGAGAGCGGAGAAATTATTTATGTTGGCAAAGCCGCGGTGCTCAAAAACCGCGTGCGGCAGTATTTTCAGAGCAAGAAAGATTTCGATATCAAGACACTGGCATTGGTAAACGAAATTCATGATACTGACTGGGTAGAGACCGAGAGCGAAATTGACGCACTGTTTCTCGAGAGCGAGATGGTGAAGCGCTACATGCCGCGCTATAACATACTGCTCCGTGACGATAAGTCGCAAACATTTGTGCGGATCGATATGAAAAGCGAGTGGCCGCATGTGAGCTTCACGCGCAACCCAGCCGACGACAAAGCCACCTATATCGGTCCGTTCTACAATGGCTACGCGGTCAAAAAAGCACTGAGATACCTACGCAAAGTGTTCCCGTACTACACCAAAGCCCCGACCGACCGACGACCGGATTTGGACGCGCATTTGGGACTGAGTCCACGGCCCGATATGACGAGCCAGGAATACAAAACAAGCCTCAAAAAGCTGATTCGCTACATTAAGGGAGGTCGCGTGACCATCACCAATGATATCGAAAAAGACATGAAACGCGCTGCACGCAGCGAAGAGTTTGAGCGAGCGGCAGAGCTACGCAACAAGCTATCGCATCTCAAAGAACTGCAGCGACGAATCATGTTTGGTGACAAAGAATTCTTGGACATCAGCAAAGACAAGGCGCTCGTACAGCTCACTGAACTGCTCGGCCTCACGAAAGCACCAGCACGTATCGAAGGCTACGACATCAGCCACATGAGCGGCAGCAATGTCGTCGCCAGTATGGTGGTGTTTACCAACGGTGTGAGTGACCGTAGCAACTATCGAAAATTCAAATTGCGCCAGGAGCGCAATGACGATGTCGCAAATATGCACGAAGTCATCACGAGGCGCCTCAGCGAGAAGAACTTGCGTGCGTGGGGGAAGCCTGACCTGCTGCTCATCGATGGCGGCAAGGGCCAGCTCGGCGCTGCGGTGAAGGCGATGAAGTCGGCCGAACTCGACATGCCTGTCATTAGTATTGCTAAACGAGAAGAAGAGTTGATTATTGCTAAGAGTGGGTCCCTGCAGAGCGACGCGTACATTCGCCGCCTGCAGAAAACGCCAGTTGCTGGCGTGGCGGTGCTTGAGTCTAAAGACCATTTCATCATCAATCTGCACGTCGGACGACTTAACGCCAGTGGGCACTCGCGCAATCTCCGTGGCGGCGACAGCGTCAGTCCGTATGACGAGCTGACGAAATTATTTCAGCGTATACGAGACGAATCACATCGGTTTGCAGTCAGCTACCATTCGGTGCTCAAGCGATCTGGCGCGACGCATAGCGCGCTAGAGGATATCCCGGGTGTTGGTCCGGCTACTCGTCGTCAACTCATCAAGCAATTTGGCAGCCTCCGGGCGCTTTCGCTGAAATCAGAAGATAAGATTGCAGCAGTGGTCGGTCCCAAAAAAGCCGCCAAGATAGTGCAGTATGTGACCGGCGCACCGAAACGCTAGTGCGTGGTATACTAAGCACATGCAGTATCGACAAAAAGGCTTTACCATCGTCGAACTAATAGTGGTGGTTATCGTCATTGCAATCCTCGCGATGATTTCGGTGTTTGCATTTGGCAGTTGGCGCACACGCACTGCGACAACTGAGATGAAAAACGAGCTCTATGCGGCATCGACGTCGTTGAAAAATCACCGAAACTTCAAGAATGTCTATCCGGCGAACTTGGCTGCCATCCCGTATACCCCCAATAGTGGTGTGACATTGACGTATACGCTGCGTTCTGACGGTCAGTCGTATTGTCTCGATGCAGGCAGTACCGCAGTTGCCACTGCGCCGCATTGGTATATTGACTCATCTGTCGGCAGTACTCCAGTTCAGACGGCTTGTTCGTAGCGCGCACTAGTCGCAACGAGAGGAGAGTGCTAGCTCGCCTGAGCTCTTTCGAGTGCGACCTAGTTTGGTGACTGCTATACTATAGCTATGAACGCAGCGCATCATCAGTCACGGCTACTTGCAGAGCTTGGTGGTGCTGTCGTGGTTGCCACAGGATATCGAATGATGCAACTTTCGGGCGATATGGCGGCGCCATTTTTGCAAGAGGCGAATTTTTTGTGGCTGACTGGGATTGACGAGCCAGGTTGGAAAGTGATTATTGATGGCTCGCGCAAGCACGTCGTGATTGTCCGACCACAGCGTAGTCATATCGAAGAGATATTTGACGGCGGTAGCGACGAAGAGCGGCTACAGCAGCTTGCCGGCGCAGATGAAATCATCGATGAGGCTGATTTTGAGACGACTCTACGTCGACTGGCTCGTCGGCATACGGTTGTGTATACACCACACCAGCCGCACCAGCACTCGTTTGTGCCCAACCCCGCTTCTGCTGAACTCAATGCGCAATTGACGAGGATTTTTCCAAGCGTCCTGGATTGTACAAAGCAGCTCGCAGGGTTACGTGCCATCAAATCTCCTGCAGAAATCGCTGCGACGCGTAAAGCCATACAGGCAACCTGCCGTACCTTCAAGCTAGTCCGAAGCAACCTCGAAACCTATCGGCATGAATACGAGATAGAGGCGGATATGACCCATGCATTTCGTCGAGTAAACGCACAGCATGCCTATGAGCCTATCATTGCAGCGGGCGCAAACGCAGTGACGCTGCATTATACTACCAATGCGAGTCCTATCAGGAAATCACAAGCGATACTCATTGATGTCGGTGCACGAGTAGATGGCTATGCGGCGGATATCACACGGACGTATTGCAGCAAGCCCACCAAGCGCCTGCAAACAGTGCATGCGGCGGTGGAGCGAGCGCACAGGGCAATTATTGCGCTACTACAGCCTGGCTTGCCGGTGTCGGAGTATATCGCACAGGTAGACGAAATCATGAAAGATGCATTGCAGGAAGTAGGACTACTTGCCGATAGAACTGACACTGATACGTATCGAACATACTTTCCTCACGCCATCAGCCATGGGCTCGGGATAGATGTGCACGATAGTCTAGGTGCACCAAAGTATTTCCAGCCAGGCATGATAGTAACAGTGGAGCCAGGGATATATATTGCCAAGGAGGGCATCGGTGTGCGAATCGAAGATGACATTTTGATCACTGATACAGGCCACGAAAACCTGAGTGGTTCTTTGCCGACTTCGCTCTAGCATTTTGGCCATACAGTCGGTATACTAAATGCTAGTATGAAACGTCAATTTCTGGTGTTCATCATCCGCTGGATATTGAACTCATTTGGTTTGTGGATTGCAGTGCGTATCTTTGGCACCGGCTACAGCACTGCGCAACTCGATGCCGGTATCGGTGTGTTTTTGATTGCAGGGCTGATATTTTCAGTTGTAAATGGCATCCTGCGGCCTGCGGTGATTATACTAGCACTGCCAGCCATACTTGTGACACTTGGACTATTTACGATTATTGTTAACGGACTGATGGTGTATATATCGCTCAAGCTTTCCCCTGGACTGCAGATGACATTTTGGCACTCGGTCCTTACAGGTTTGGTGTTAAGTCTGGTAAACTATATTGTAAGTAGTGCGCTTGAGCTAGAATACCAGCGCATCCAAGAGGAGAAACAATAGATGAATAATATTTTGCAAATTATTACCGTGGGCTCAGCAGCATTGATGGTCATTGCGATTTTGCTCCAGCAGCGCGGCGCTAGCTTGGGGGCTGGTTTTGGTGGGAGCAGCGAGCTGTATACGACACGACGTGGGCTTGACAAGAATCTGTTTGAGGTCACCATATTTTTGGCATTTGCGTTTGTGCTATCAATCTTGGCTGGTATAGTCCTGCCAAACCTGAAATAAAGAAGGGTCAGCGGCACCTCAGTGGACAGTAAAGAAAAAGGGTGGAAACAGTTTCGTCGCACAAAGCTGAATCGCAAACAGTTGGTGCGTCATGCGAAAAAAATTGAAGGTGCTACGCAGCGCCATGCTCATCGATTCGTGGTTCGCCGTATCGACAGTATCAAAGAAGCATCGCGTGAGATTACTATTTGGCTGGCAACAATCGGAGCGATTATTGTCGGCATGGGGCTGCAGCTGACATGGGGGCAGCAAGGATTTATGACGACTGCAGCAGTGAAGGGCGGTGCTTACATTGAGGGGGTCGTGGGCAAAATCGATACGCTCAATCCTCTGTATGTTTCATCGAACTCAGAGGCGTCAGTAAGTCGTTTACTATTTTCGTCGTTGTATAACTATGACGAGCAGGGTGCTTTGCATCAAGATCTTGCGACTGGTCTGAGTATCGATGAGACGAACAAGATATATACCATAACAATTCGTGACAATGCGCGCTGGCATGACAAACAGCTAGTGACAGCCGACGATATCGTCTTCACGCTGGGGCTTATCAAAAATCCTGCCGTCCGCTCTCCGCTGCGCGTAAACTGGGTTGACGTTGCGGTCAAGAAAATCGATGCAACCACTGTGCAATTCACCATTCCGGCTGTGTATGCGGCTTTTCCGCACGCGTTGACCTTTCCGATTTTGCCAAAACATATCCTGGGCTCGGTGCCACCTGGGGGTATCCGCGAAAATGCTTTTAGTCAGGCGCCAGTCGGCAGTGGACCATTTAGTTTCCGGTTACTGCAGCAGGCAGATGCAGTTAGCCAGCACAAGGTTGTGCATCTTACGGGAAGCGAAGGGTACTACGCTGGCACCCCGAAGCTCTCGCGCTTTGAAATTCACGCCTACCAAGACAGCACTGCGCTTGTCAAAGCGCTCAAGGCTGGCGAGCTGACAGGCGCGAGCGATGTTCCGCCGAACATGCTCGAGTCTATTGGCGCGCGGAAGTTCACGCGTATTGCGGCAGCACAAGACAATGGCGTGTATCTACTGCTCAATCAAAACAATGCTTTCCTCAAGGAGGCAGGGGTACGTAAAGCGCTTCAGGTGGGCACAGACACAGCCGCGATCAGAAAAGCAGTCGGCGGCGACCAAATCGCTCTTGATTTGCCGGTACTTGGCTGGCAAATTGCTGGCGATGAAGTACCCAAAGCACCTGCCTATAGTCTCGTGAAGTCAAAGGAACTACTCGATACGGCTGGCTGGAAAATGGTGCGTGATTACCGTGAAAAAGATGGCAAGCGGCTCGAGCTTACCCTGACGACAATCAAAGACAGTAAATACGAGCGAGCGATACGCGAAATTGAGAAACAGTGGCAGTTGTTGGGTATTGTTGTGCATACGAAGATTATTGATACCTCGGGCGCAACTTCAACATTTGTGCAAGATACACTGCAGGCGCGCAATTTTGACATCCTTCTCTATGAGTTGGCGATTGGTGCGGATCCCGACGTCTACGCCTATTGGCACTCGTCGCAAATCGGTCAGACAGGCTACAATTTTTCGGGCTATACAAACAAAACCGCCGATGCGAACCTGTCGAGCGCACGATCACGGCTCGAGCCAGCCCTTCGCAATATCAAGTACCGTCAGTTCAGCAAGCAGTGGCTTGAAGATGCGCCAGCGATAGGGCTCTACCAGCCAGTTGTCGAGTATATCGTGAGCGATACGGCTAATGCAGTCGAACCAGGCTCGCAGCTCGTGACGGCTGCTGATCGCTATGCAAATGTTCAGTACTGGACGGTGAACCGAGCAGCGGTTTACAAGACGCCATAATTTCGCTATAATCCACTACTGTATCCTGCGTATTAACAACTAATGGTAAGTGTAAGTAATCGTAGATGCTTGCGTCTACCGATTCCGCCTCAGCGTATCGACAATCATCCA
>CAZOOQ010000022.1:0-2309 GCA_964581485.1 uncultured Candidatus Saccharibacteria bacterium | reverse complement strand
GTAAAACTTCGACTGAACATTGCTATATGCACTGGTGCGGCTGCGTGAAACGCAAATAATCGTAGATGCTTGCGTCTACCGATTCCGCCCTAGCCCATAGACAAGCATCCAAGAATGATGTAAAACTTCGACTGCACTTTACTGCTCATATATGCACTGGTGGCGGAATTGGTAGACGCGCTAGCTTGAGGGGCTAGTGAACATTGCGTTCGTGGAGGTTCAAGTCCTCTTCAGTGCACCAAAAGAATAGCTCTATGCTTTATGTATAGAGCTATTCTTTTTGATTTATTGAGATGGCTTGAGGCTCCATGATCCAGGTCGTGGAGGTGAGGACTGCCAGTGGCAGTCCGGAAACGAATCTTCCGATGAAAGCTATGCTTTCAGTCGTGAAGTTCGGGGGTCGCGGAACGTGACCAAGTCCTCTTCAGTGCACCGCGATGAGAAGATTAGCTTTTGCTAGTCTTTTTGTTTTGACTGCAAGAACCTCCAGCGTAAATTTGTTTAAGAAAATTTGTGGAGGTATCGCTATCGCTCCTCCGCAGCTGAAGCTGCTTCGCCAAGTCCTCTTCAGTGCAAAAAAATAATATCTCCGGGCTTTTGCATTCAGAGATATTATATTTACCCATTCTTGCGGCTTGGAGCTTCAGTAAAGTATCCTGCATAGTGACGAGTGACTTCTCCGACACCTCACTTGCGTCTGGCGGCTGACAACACGCCAGATCCCTATAGCAGAATTTTATCACTGAATCTGATATAATTTAAGATGATGGCGCGTTGGCGGAACGGTTACGCAAAGCTCTGCAAAAGCTTCTACATGAGTTCGACTCTCATACGTGCCTCCATGCAATTATATATTCTTATACCAACCAATCTGTTTAGCGGTATGCTTTTTATGACAGTTAGAGCACAGTATGCGACATTTTTTGATCTCTAGCTCAACATCTTGCCAGGAGCGATTCAATCTAACTGCTTGAGATATGCTGAATAATTTTTCTGACGGATTGAGATGATCAAATTCAAGTACGCGAATATCGTTCTCTCTGCAAATCACGCAAAATTTATCTGACAGATACTCGAGCATATTTGTACGGTAAATGGTTCGTAGCTGTGCTCGCCTCGCTTTTGCTCGAGCAAGGTAAATTGGCCTGTATTTCTCATAATGCTCTTTATAATTTGTTGCTCGTTGTGCCGTGTAGCAAGCCTTGCACTGTGCGTGAAGGCGATTTTGTCTAGAGTCTTTTACAAAGTATTCGGACTCAGTCTTTACCTCGCTACATTTTGAGCAAATTCGCATTGTCATATGATTATATCAAATACTTATCGAGATTTGCAGACCACAACAAATAATATATAAAATAAAATCTTATACCTCTATCAATCTTGTTGTAGCAGTTCGAGTAATTCTGGAAATTCGGCGTCGATGAAGTGTCCGCGGTCGGTGAAAGTGTGGACGGTCGCAGTCGGTAGGTCTGCTTGAAATTTTGCGAGCTCGGTGAAAGGAACTACTGGATCGTCTTGGCTGTGAAATAAATGAATTTCCTGAGCACTTTGCTTTAGCCCCGCGGCTGAGGTTACGGCAAAGCTACCGTATTCTTGTGACGGCTCATTGTATCCGCCTGCGAGCAGAACAAGTTGTCGAACTGGTCGGGAGAGAGGTGACTCATGGAGATACTTTGCGAGAAACATCGCACCGAGACTATGACCAATCAGTCGTACGTCTTCACCAAAATGAGGAATGATTTTTTCGAACCATATTTTCCATTCTTCAAACTGCGCATTTGCACTATTTGGCATAGTTGGCGTCAGGATATCTGCGTCAGTGAAAGATTCAACAATGGCATCTTTCCATCGTTTTGCAGGACGGAGCCTATCGATATCTATCACTTTGCTTTTCATGTCGGCGATATACTCTTCGTATGTGTTGAAGCTATCACCACCATGAATTATCAGAATTTGCTTCATACATTTAGTATACTAGATAGTATGCGCGAGTGGCGGAATAGGTAGACGCGAGGGACTTAAAATCCCTTGACCAAAAGTCGTGCGGGTGAGAAGTGCCTGTGGCACTTCGCAAGGCAATCTCACAATTAAACTATGTTTATTTGACTGAGTTGCGGGGTCGCGGAACGTGACCGAGTCCCGCTCGCGGAATTGAACCTTGTTATAATTATGTTATGCGCGGATGCTGGAACTGGTAGACAGTCAGCACTTAAAATGCTGTGGCCAAAAGCCGTGCGGGTTCAAGTCCCGCTCTGCGCACCAAAACACGGATTTTTTCAAGATTTGACGGCAGAGCCGTCATTTTTTGT
>CAZOOQ010000021.1:0-13166 GCA_964581485.1 uncultured Candidatus Saccharibacteria bacterium | reverse complement strand
CCATAAACCGCGATGTCATCTATACGACCTGCGTGCTGCTCGACAAACTTTTCACTCCACACGAACATGCCGCCACTTCCACAACAAGGGTCGTAGATACGCCCATTGTACGGCTCGAGCATTTCTACCAGTAGCTGCACGATGGATCGTGGGGTATAGAACTCACCACCATGCTTGCCTTCGCTGTCGGCGAACATACCCATGAAGTATTCGTACACTTGCCCTAGCAAATCTTTGGCGTCAGTTGAGCCAAACTTGATGTTAGTAAAGAGGTCTATCAGCTCACCGAGACGGCGTTTGTCTAATGCTTCACGGGCGTAGTCTTTTGGCAGCACCGCTTTCAACGATGGGTTGTCGTGTTCGACTGCCTCCATGGCTTCATCAACCAGCTTGCCGATAGTCGGCTGTTTGGCATTTGCAACCAAGTTGCTCCACCGCGCAGCCTCTGGCACCCAAAACACATTGTCGGCTATATAGTAGTCGCGGTCTTCGGGGTCGTAACCTTCGCTTTCGGCTTTTTTGTACTGATCTTCAAATGAGTCAGAGATGTATTTGAGAAATATTAGGCCTAGTACCACATATTTGTATTCAGAAGAACTGATGTTACCGCGGAGTTTATCTGCCGATGCCCACAAGGTTGATTCGAGTTGTTTGATGTCCATATAACACTAGTATAACAGAGCTAGCTAGTCTATTACGACGAAGCCGCTACGTGTCACGATAATGTGGTCGAGTAGCGATATCCCGAGAAGTTTTGCGGCGTTTCTTAACCTTTCTGTCACATCTACGTCTGCTTGGCTGGGCTCTAGGCTACCGCTGGGGTGGTTGTGAGCGACGACGACACCGGCGGCGCGGTCGGTGATGGCATCGGCAAAGACTTCGCGCGGGTGAACGAGGCTACTCGTCAGCGTCCCAATGGTGATGACACGCCTGGCGATGAGTCGGTTGGCTCCGTCGAGCGTCAGACAAACGAAGTGCTCTTGCTTTTTGTCGCGTATGTCAGAAAGTTCAGCGACGGCCTTTTCGGGTGTATCGATAACAGGGCGCTCTGGCTCAAGCAAATAGCGCCTCGCAAGCTCAAAGCTCGCTACGAACTCGGTAGCTTTTGCCTCGCCGACACCGAAAATACTGCGCACATCTGACAATGTCAGCTCTCGCTCACTTTGCAGCAGCTTCAAAACGTCGCGCGAAATTTTCGTCACATCTGCCCGTGCATTTCCACTACCGATAATAGCCATGATAAGCTCGAGATCAGAAAGTTTCTCGGCTCCGTATATCGCCAACTTCTCGCGTGGTCGGTCTGCTTTGCGCCGGTCGGTCATTTTGGTCATACACCCAATATATACCTGTGGCGAAGATACTCAAGCAAAAGCGCCTTCTTTTGTTATATCGAAGGCGAGTACCGCAAACTCTCAATTGCAGCTAGAATTTCAGGCACACCAATGTGTGCTTTGTTTAGCCCGTCACCGGCATAATAACTCATACTGGGATTGTCGCCAATGACTCGCGGCAAAGCAGCCCATTCTTTGGAAAGGTTGTGAGCAAATTGTTCACGGGTAATGCGGCCACGTAGAAAGTCACGTAGGCCACGACGCTCAATGAGTCGAATTGCGAGACGGTCTTGGAGCTCGGCATCAAATAGTTCGTTAGTATCGATATGCATTTCTGCTACGAGACCCTCGAGGGTCGGGCGAATAAATTGATACTTGCCGACAGCATTGCTCGGCTGTCCGCTCTCGACAAATTCTCGCTGCCATTGAAGTACCTCCGAGAGTGTCATGCGAGTGAAATCAGTCGTAGAGTTGCTTGCATTGCCGAAGTATGCATTATAGTTTCCCCTGCTCTCACCCTTGGCGATGACAGCCAAAAGTGCAGTGTAGTTTGCGCTCATCATACTCCTGTCCATTATAATTGCCGCTGACACAACCGCTAGCAGAGCCATCATGACTACCGCCCCGCTTCGCGCTCGTTTGATGTGACGAAGCGTGTGATACCATCGTTTCTTCATTCCTTTCATGCGTATTCTATTTTAGCCTAATTTTGTTATGGGAGGAGCGAGATACATAAGGATTATTGATAATAAAAAACCTCCTATGCGTGTCCCGGGCTTTGGATATACCGATACGCGGCGAGGCAGCGATGGTTTCACTGGTGCCGAGTTTGCCGGCAATAAGTTTGAGGGGCGAAGCGCGCAGGTCGTGGCCATCGAGCCGACGGTCGATACCGAGCGCTTTGGTAACTTTGCCCGGACCGTTGGTGACATTGACGCCCGCCACGCCGCGTTTTGTTTCGATATATGGTATGTGGTCGAGCGGTTCAACGGCGCGGATCAAAACGCCCGAGCCATAACCGACCTTGCCCGTCACAATGTTGCAGCAGTGGTGCATGCCGTAGGTGAAATACACGTAGAGACGCCCGGCTTCGCCGAACATGCTAGCGTTGCGGGCGGTTTGGCCGCCGTAGGAGTGACTAGCCTCGTCGTCCTGGTCATAGCTCTCGGTCTCGACAATCCTCACGCGCACGGTGAGGCCATCGACCTCCCGCTCGAGCACGCAACCAAGGAGCTGGCGCGCCACGTCATCGACTGGCTCTTCTAGAAACCCTGGGAAACTATTTGCTATCATACACATACCTCAACAGCACAAATCGAATGACCAATCGTAAAAATTGTTAGTTGAATGCTCATAGTACACTTGTAGTATAGCTCTCGACCACTGTGCGTGGCTGTAAGATTAGTTACAGTTTGAGGTTGCACCTGTGAATCATCCGCGGTGTTACAATGAGAATATGAGCAAACAAGCACTTCCTGGTGGCACTATCCATGTGCTTCCAAATGATCTGCGAAAAATCCTGCTAGCAAACAAAAATATGTTGTCGCAGTGGCGCGATATCACGCCACTCGCGCGCAATGAATTTATTTGCTGGATTGAAGACGCCAAAAAACCCCAAACCCGCGCGCGGCGCATCGGGGTGGCAAAAGACAAACTAGTGCGCGGCGAACGTCGCCCCTGCTGCTGGATTGGATGTACCCACCGTCTTGACAAGCAGATCAGCCCTTCGGTCAGAGGGATTTTAGAAAAACGCAGTCCTAACGCCGCTTAATACGGACATTCTTTTGTCAATGTCCTGGGGTGGAGCGGCTGGTTCTCGAACACGACTGCATGAGACTTCCAATAATCACGACTTGCCGCTGCTTCATTGTCACTACCAGGCTTTGGTGGACGCAGCGGCCCTATCCACATATCGATTATGTCGCATTCATCATTGCTCTCATTTGACTGCAAAATGATCGTGAGGCAAGAGGTTGTTTTTGGATTGCCTTTGTGCGTAAAACGCGTATAGACTCCTTCGCGCACTAGTCGTGCATAAAAAACCGCAGTACTTTCATCGAGTGCATCCACCACAAAATCATAACCGATTGTGCGGCCCATGTCGTACTCGAGCTCCAGGTTGTCATGGCTAATCTCAGTCTGAGCCAACGCTTTGGCAGCCATCGTGAGAAGTGATGGCTGCTTCGCAATATGCTTTGCGGCACCAGAACGAATCAAGTCGACATACACTGGAACAGTATTGAGTGAATGCCCAACAAAATGCCTCATGTTTTCCGCCTCTCTGTTATCGTCGTTGGTAGCCGCCACGATAGCTATCGTTGCGTGGTGGTCGATCTTCGCGAGGCTTGGCGATATTCACCACGATCTCACGATCTTCAAATGTTTTGCCATCGAGTGCCGCGATAGCCGCATTGGCTTCTTCTTGAGTGTCCATTTCCACAAACGCAAAGCCTCGTGAGCGTCCAGTGTCGCGGTCGGTCGCCACGCTCGCGCTGACTACTTTTCCGTACTCAGCAAAGAGTTTTTCGAGACTCTGCTCGGTAGTGTTAAATGATATTTTGCCAACAAATAATTTCGTTGCCATAGTGTGAAGCCTTTCTATTAGCTACTATTTACGCCTGAAATCTGCGCCGTAGCCGAGGATACAATGAGTTTGCTAGCCACACGTACGCTGGGATAAAGAAGAGAATAACCTGCACTATTTAGTATACCATATTTTCGTGCAGTCTTCTACTCGCACTCATAGCCTCGCTCCAGCATGACTATCGATGGGCGCTCTAGTCAATCGAGTAGTAGACAAGTGACGAATTGGTGTTAACCAGGACTGATCCTGACGAGGTCATGGCCTGCACACTGTAGGCGGTGGGACTCGTCGTCGTAACCACAACTGTCTGGCTAGTCGTGTCTGCTGCCCAGTTGTTGCTCGGGCGCTGGACGGCTGACGTACTGGCTGGGACGGCCGCTCCCGACGTGGAGTCGTAGAGGCGGAAAGAGTTAGTGTAGCCTGTTGTAGCAGTGGTATTTTCGTTGCCGAGATTATACGTCAATACGTAGGTACCCGCACTCGGCAGCGTAACCGTAAGGCCTGTATCGGAGTATGCGGTGTTGCCTGACGTATAGTTGCTCGCCAGCGTCGATGAGCCAGTTTTTGGTGTAGTTATTACCAACGCACTGGTGCTGATGAGTCGCCAGCGACTTGAGGTGCCGTCGTATTGCAAGAATGCCGATTGATTTGGTGGCAAGGCCAGGGTACCACGACCCGTAATAATTCGGTTCGCGGCTGCTGAGGCAACGAACTGATCATATATACTGACGGTGACCGCGCTTGTATTCATGAGGGTCAGATATTTACCGTCTACGCCGCCAGCGATACCGGTAATACCGAGCGCACTAGCTGGCGCTAAACGGTAGGTGCTGCTTGACCCAAAGTTAATATTGTTTTGCATACCTACACCAGTATAAGTAGTGCCGCTACGTAGGGCAAAACCACCTGTGACATCGAGTGCCAAGCCACTGCCGACCACGTTGATCTTGAGACCAGCTGTCGCACTTGCCGCACCAGTTGAACTGAGCGTCATCAGGGCACCAGTGTTGCCAGCGGCGTTGCCAGTCAGGCTGACGTTAACGAGCGAACCAGTCATACTTGTCGCACTACTTATGACCGTGAGGCCATTGCCGCTCGTCAGCGAGTTGGCGCTGATTTGCATGGCGTTGCCAGTTTGGGTGGCGCTGACAATCTGTGCCAGACTGCCGGTCGAGGCGGTGTCGGTGCTATTGATGACAAGCCCGTTGTTGCTCCCTAGAGAATTCCAGTTCCAGGTCTGCGTGTAACCACCGTTATCGAGCGCACCAGAGGATACAGCTGCCCGCAGACTGTCCATTGAGACGCCGGTTGAGACACTCGAACCAAGCTGTGTGATGGTCATGCCAGAGTAGTAGTTAGCCCGTACGTAGGCGGAGCTACCACCGCTTGTCACGATCTTGAGCTTTACCTGCTGATTGCTCGTTGGTGTGTAGACAAAGTCTATGACACCAGGGCTCGCGGTGATGGATGTTGCGGCTACTGAGAGCAACTCGGCAGTATTTGACAGCTGAGTATTCGTCGCAGCATCGACAAGTGCATAGCCCATCCAGGAGCTTGAGAGCGAGGAGGCATGGATAGAGGAAGTGATGCGATAGGTCTTGCCTGCAGTCAGTGTGGCGACACCCGTGGCCGTATCGTAGGGTATGCTACCACTTACTTTTTGGTTAAACACGATATCTGAATTAAGCGTCACATTTTGATCTGTAGTGGCCCGCTGGACGTTCAGGTAGTCCACTGTGGCGCCTTGGGTGGGCAGATAGCCGCCGATTTTATTCCATGTGACCTTGCTACTACCATTCCCTGCTGGATTTGAGTAAACATTCGCCGCCCCAGCTACGGTTCTTTTAGCCACGACGGTCATCGTTTCTGGGCCAGATGTCGTAATTTGACTAACGTTTGTCCCACTTGTCATTGTGGCGGAACCACCGACATAAGTCAGCTGGACAACACTCGTTGGATCAACTACCCCATTTGCTCGCTTGATGGCACCAACAACCCCGACCCCAGCCGCTGCATCACCGATCATTTGGTTGGAGATGCTCCAGGTGCCTGCCGAAGGGATAGTGAAGAAGTAGATATCCTGCCAGGCGTTTATGCCGGTTGAAATTGGCCTCCAGCCTTCATTCCCCATGGATTGTTCGCCAAATTCTGACGTAGCGTTGGTAGCAGCGTTGAGTGGGTACCATGCGGTACCGTTCCAGACGTAGCCGTTGCCGTAACTGTTTGGCAGTAAGGTGCTGTTGCCAATCGTAAAGGCAGCCGACCCAACGTTATTGAGGGTAATTATCTTGCCCTTATCCTTGGTGGTGTCGCTCGGGCTTGGCAGTGTTAAGACCTGCGCGGCAGTGGTTTGGTTGATGTTGAAGTTGGTCGCCACATCAACAGTGCTGGCAGCTGTGCCGATAGTGCCACCCGTAGCGCGGTTGGTGATATCGACGGAACTGTAGCCGCCCTCGCTGCCACCGCCAACAACGCGCCAGCGTGAAGCTGCGTCGTCGTACATAAGCAGCATTGTGGCATCGGCTTTGATAGTGGCATTGCCACCGGTGCCAGTGAGAATCTTGTTCCCAGCTGCAGTTGTCGTGGCATTGCTGGCATTACGCACAATGGCAGATTGACCAGCCGCATTCATAATTGCCAGGTGCTGACCATCCGTTCCTGCTGCAATCGAATCAATAGTCTGAGCCGTCGCCCCCGTCAAGCGAACGAGGCTAACCGCACCAAAATCAACGTCCGTACTGACACCGGCCGTGCTAAAATCAGTCCCTTTGGTGGTAGCAAGAACGCCATTGACAGTTGCGCTATCCGTAAATGTTTTATCACCAGCAAATGATTGCTCGCCTGTCGTGACGAGGCCACGGACGTCAATCGCGGCGTCGGGGATATTGAGCGTTGCAGTCCCACCGAGCGAGACCGTCGTTGTACCCCAGCCTACGTCAGTGCCTGTGGTGCCAAGCGCAAAAGTAATGCCACTGTTGGCGAGCTGTCCGTTGGTAATGCCAGCCGTGCTACTCAAATGTGTCGTTGTCAGCCCACTGATAGCCGTGTTGGTGGCGCTGACAATCCGCCCCTGCGCGTTGATTGTCAGAACCGGGATCATCGTTGAGTCGCCATAGTCGTCTGCCGTCACTCCTGTATCTGTCAGGCTAAATTCCCCGCTCGTCAAACTAAGCCCAGCACCGGCGGTATAACTCCCAGCGGTGCCACACACCCAGCCGGTACCATTAAATTGGATCACTTGCCCATTGCTACAGCTATTACTCGCAAAATCAGCAAAGGCAATGGTGCCGTCTTTGATCTTGGCGCTGGTAATCGTGTCGGTGCCTATCGTAATAACTCCATTACTCGCTAGCGTTGCGTCTCCACTTAGAGCCGTGCCAGTGGCTTGGCCGCTATCATTGCCGATGAATATCAAACCTTCCGCCAATCCGCTACTGAGCTTTTCGCTGTCTAATTCGTTGATAGCCAGCTGTACGGTGTTGGCGCTGACAGTACCACTCGGTGTGTTAGTAATCTGACTGGCTGTATAGTCGCCGCTTTGGGCCGTGATAGTGCCGGTGCGCCCATAGACGCTTGCAACGCCGTTGGTAGCTTGGATCTGCTGCCAATCAGTGCCGTTACACACCGCCCAGTCGCCGATGCTCCAGGGGCCAGAACCGTCAAGATTGGTACTACCTGCTGTAGCCACAGCATAATAGTAGCCTTTGGTAGATGCGTCACAAGTGCCCGTGAGCATCGGCGTGTCAGTTGCTGCATTCCATGATCCACGGTAATTGAGCGAACCGAGAATACCGCTAAATAGATTGTCGTAGCTGATAAGTTGAGTTGACGTGCCGTTGTATATCAACACCTGATCGGTGCCAGCAGCACTGGTAACCGACGAAAATAGTGACGGATCAAATGAAAAGGTTGTACCGCTGAGACTCAAGCCGCTACCAGCGGTATAGGTAGTGTTGTTGTCGGTATTGGCATCAGCCGCACAAGCCCAGGAGGAGCCATTCCATTTTAGCAGCTGTCCCGTGGCGCAGCTTTGGTCGAGGCTCAGCCCCGCCGCAGTCGAGGTTAGCCCGCTGCCGCTGCCAGTAACCAAGTTGATCGTTAGGGCCTGTCCTACCAGTGAACCGCCCAGACCATCGCCAAGAGTGAGCGAAACTACACCAGGGTCACCCTTTGCGCCTTGTGCTCCGGTAGCCCCAGTAGCGCCCGCCGCACCCTGTGTGCCTTGCAGGCCTTGTGCACCAGCCGCGCCAGTTGCCCCTGTGACGCCAGCTGGACCTTGCGGGCCTTGTGCACCAGTAGCACCCGTCGCACCGCGTGCACCTGCAGGGCCCGTTGCACCCTGTGGCCCAACTGGTCCTACTTGTGTCACCGCTACAGCACCGCTATCACCCGAGACTTTTGCACAAATAAACTTGCCGTTTGAGTAGGATAGCACTTGTCCGTCCACACACGATGGAAACGCACCGCTCTCACTAATCGGTAATGCTCCTGCCAGCAACAGTGCCGCTTCAACTTGCTTCGCTACCTCAGGCGAGAGTTTTTCTGTCGTGACTGAGCCGTTACCCAGCGACATCGATGAAAGCGCGCCGTCTTTGTATGCAACATAATTATACAGCGCCAAAATAATCGCAATTATTGCCAATACATACGACCCAGCAAGACGTTTTTTCATAGTACCCCCATGATGTTTTTTCTAATTATAAGCATAGCCTGTTTTGTTTTCCGATAAAAGTCGTTTTGTCAGATATTTTTCTTTCTTAACCACCCTACCAATACACTACTCATCCCCATCATCACGCCAGACATTGCCTCCACCACCCACACCGGCATCCCCGTGTTGGCCAGTCCGGCTGTGGGATTTGTGAGCACAGTTGGCACGGTGGCTGGTAAGACTTTGAGCTCAGTCGCAGTACTGTCACCGAGGACTGAACCATCTCTGGTTGTCACATTCACAGTGACGTTGTAGGAGCCGACGGGAAGAGGCGGTGAAAGGCTGCTGAGGTTGAGCGTCCAGGGACATACCCAACACCATTGACGGTAACCGTTAGGCTTTGACTGTTGCTCGCGTCGTAGGTACCAGTAATGACAGGGGTACCACCTATCCAATCGACGGGGTTGACAGTCGGTAAGTCAGCGTCAGGACGCTGGACAGTGATGTTGGTAGTCGCGGTGGTGTGGTTGCCAGCTGGGTCGGTGAAAGTAACAGTAGCGGTGTGAGCACCAACACCAAGAGCTGGCGCGATGCTGCCTGCCGGCAAACTCCACGTGCCATCACCATGGTTAGTAGCAGTGAAGGTGTGGCCGTCAATGGTGACCGTGACAGTAGCTGTAGGCTCAGAGACAGTACCAGAGAGGGCTGGGCTGTTGGTGATACTAGGAGTAACGGCAGCGACCGTACCAGTTGGAGGAGTAAGATCTATAGTAAGCCCATCGGTGGTTGAGTCAGTGCTGCTGTTGCCTGCAGTGTCTGTCGCTGTCACCACAATGTCATAGACGCCTTCACTCAGAGCTGGCGCGATAGTACCCGCTGGAAGTGTCCACGTGCCGTCGCCGTTGTTGATAGCTGGGTAGTCAAGGCCGTTGACTGTCACCACGATGGTGGCGGAGGGGTCGCTGATGGTACCGGTGAGGGGCGGGGAGGTTGACGAGGATAGAAGTGAGTCGAGCATGGTGGATGGATGGATAGTGTCCTTTGACGCAGTCTCAGGTGTAGCTGTACCAACATTGCCCGCACCATCAGTTTGGCTGGCACTGATCGATAAAACATCTGCTCCATCAGGCAACGCGAAGACATCAATCGTTACTGACCATTGCCCCCCAGAACATGGCACAGTGTGGTCAACGCCATTGACTCTCAGGGTAACATCACCATCACCATCACTGCATGTGCCAGCTACCTCGTAGTTATTTTGATTAGCAGCATTGATCACGGACGGTGCCGTAATAGATACTACCGGACTTGTAGTATCGATCACATAATTCGACTCTGTCTTACTGGCACCGTTATCTGCTCGGTCAGCCACGTTTATAACGAGATCACCGCTGGTATCAATATGGATCGTGCAATCGACCCTGGTTGCTGTTGTTTGAGTGCATGATAGCGCAGATGCAGTGGCCGTGCTGCCACTGTCAATATGTACGTCAGCAGCGAGAATTGAAATATCGTCGGTGACAGTGATGGTCGTGTCGGTGATAGAGGCGTTGTCGAGTTTTGTTGGAGCTGAGATAGAAATGACCGGCAGAACTGTGTCTATCACGTAACTCTGGCTATTTTGACCTACGGCGCCCGTAACACTGTCGGTCGCATTGACAGTCACTGTGCCAGTAGTCGAAATACTGTTTACTATACAAGTGACAGGACTGGCGTAGGGCGATGTCGTATCGCCACCATCACCAGTACAGCTACCGAGCGTAGCGCCAGTGGCGCCGCCCGTAAGGCTAATGCCGGTAATGTCGTTGTCCATGGGGCTCGTAATGGTAACCGTGGAGTTGGTAATCGGCGAATTGCTCAGCGTGGTGGGCGCAGCAAAGTTGACAATGGGCGGGAATTTTATAGTGTGATCGGCGTAGTTGCCGGCAGTGTCATAGACGCGTATCGTCACTGTATGCACGACCTCGTCGGGATCAAGCGTGAGCGTCACCGGGCTTGTCGCGGGGTTGAGCGTCGTGGTAGAGCCACCCACGCCAGGGCCGCTATTGTCGGCTATGTAGATCACCTCATAATGATCGACGGCAACATTGTCAGTTGCTGCAAATGCCAAAATGGGCTGATGTATGCCATGCGTGATAACATCAACCGTAGCGCTACTAAATGACGGCACCGTAGTGTCGACGATGTAGTTCGATTCTTTTTCCGTGGTGCTATTTCCGATGGTGTCAGTGGCTTGGATATTTAAGTCGCCAGAGCCGGTGATAGTGAGCGTACAGTCAACCTGTTTTGAAGTCGTCTGAACGCATGCATAGCCACTGGTTGTCGCCGTAGATCCGGTTGGCGCGATCACCACGCTCGCAGCATTAACGGCGGTTGTGTCGGTGACGGTTATGGTAGTATTGGTGATTGCGGAATTACTGAGTTTCGTCGGTGCAGTAATGGTAACCACCGGCGACTCTTCGTCTACGTTCGTGACAGTAATAATAAACTCTTTTTCAAATGTGCCCCCTAGGTTGTCGGTGCTGCGCACCCGAATCGAATAGGTGTTATTCCCTGCTGTATCACCTATGTCAGTTGGTGATTCGTAATTTGGTGCTGTGCTAAACGAGAGTGCTTTGGTGAGGTTGTTGATACTAAACTTAGCATTATCTTCGCTGCCCGCACCTGCAACCAGCGTGTACGTAAAAGTATTGCCTGCGTCTGGATCAACTGAAGAAAGCGTGCCAACAAGCATCGTTCCCTCGGCAACCGTGGTGCTTGTGAGCCCGATATCAGTGGGCGCACAGTTTTGTCCGCCGTCCGTTATAGCCCATGTTTTGACCGTAATCAGATTACTTCGTGCTGCCGCCCCGCTGCAGTACTGACTCGTGCCGCCGTGGAACTGCACGCCTGTTCTAACTGCCTGAGCATTCCATGAAATAAGCAAATTGTCGTAATTCGTAATTGATAGCTTTGTCCCCGCCAAGAAATTAGTTGCCATGCTTACTTGAGTAACGTTCCAATTGCCGAGCGACTGGTTAAAGGCGGGGTTATCACGCAATGTATTACTCAGAGTCGTCACCTTGCTGGTATTCCACACCCCAATCGGCTGGTTAAAGTACGGAAGGTATGCCAGCATACGTGTCATATCGGTCACATTGCCGACATTCCAGGAAGAAATATCTTGGTTAATGGCAGTGGCTTGATTGAAGGTATAGCTCATTGTGGTAACCAAACCGGTGTTCCACGGCATAGTGCCACTAACTCCTGGCGCGAGCCCGTTATTGAAGGCTGCTGCTTGATTAAAGGTATAGCCCATATTCGTTACTTTCGCCGTATCCCATGCGCTCAATGATTGGTTGAATCGAGTAGCGTTTGAAAACATCGTTCCAATATTCGTCACATTTGCAGTGTTCCACGTTCCGATCGGCTGGTTGAACGAGATTGCACTGCCGAACATAGTTGACATAGTCGTGACAGCACCGGTATTCCACGGTAGCGGAGCGGTACTTGCTCCGGCAGCTTGACCATTATTAAAGTCACGCGCATTCGCGAACATATTTGACATATTTGTCACCTTGACCGTATTCCAAGAGGAGATGTCTTGGTTAAACACAGTGGCACCATTAAACATACTTGCCATATTCACGACATTGCCCGTATTCCAGTTGCTAAGCGGTTGATTAAACAAACGTGCGGTCGCAAACATGCTTGCCATAGTCGTCACTTTTGTTGTATCCCAGGTGTTAATTGGCTGATTGAAGGCGTACGCGTTAAGAAACGTAGACGACATGCTCGTCACAGAACTAGTGTTCCATGTCAGCGGTGCGGTGCTCGCTCCGGCCGGCTGACCATTGTTAAATACTTGTGCATTGGCAAATGTATTGAGTAAGTTGTTCAGTTTTACCGTGTTCCACGAAGACAGGTCTTGGTTAAACGCCACCGCGCCGCTAAACATGCCACTTATGTCGGATACGTTTGAAACATTCCAAGCATCGAGTGGCTGGTTAAATGCGCCAGTGCCCGAGAACATGGTAGACATAGTCGTTACCTTGCCGACATCCCAGCTATTGAGCGGCTTATTAAAGGCGGTTGCGCCATTAAAGACGAGTGCCATATTCGTCACGTTCGACACATTCCAGTGATCGATAGATTCATTCATGACCGTCGCACCACGGAACATGCTACTCATGTCGGTTACCAGCGTTAAGTTTGGTGCGTCTGTCGCAAGTACATGCAGATTTGCGCAACCATAAAACGCAGCGTTCATGCTTCGCCACTGACCGGTTCCCCACTGATCGACGCTCAGTATTTTGAGCCGATCAGCTGTGTTTGCAAAGCGTATCGCCGGAAATGTGCCGCGAATCCTCACCGTGTAGGTGCCAGCAACGCCATAGTCGTGTGTCACATAGGTTGCAGGTGTCGCTGGCGTCGTAGCATTGTACGTCTGGTCAAACACGCCGTCGTTATTCCAGTCAATCTCAAAGTTATATGTTGTTGAGGGGGCTAGTGGAATGCCGATCGATGTCGCGCTGGTGGTGCCAGTGTTGTCTGTTTTCCATGTCGTCACAAACTCATCGGCCGGAGCTGCCTGTACGTCTATGCTCTGCGTCCACAGCCA
>CAZOOQ010000020.1:0-13190 GCA_964581485.1 uncultured Candidatus Saccharibacteria bacterium | reverse complement strand
ATGACGATCTATTGATCGAAGATGAATTGGCTGCCGCATTTCTCAATGACGACAGTATGACCAACGATATGGCAGATACGCCACAGCAACAACTCCCAGCCGATGAAAACTGGGGAGAAGAGCAGGATGAGTTTCCTGGGCAGCTGGCTGTCGATGTCTATGAGACGGACGAGCAGCTCGTCGTCAAAGCACGCACCGCCGGGGTCAACAAAGAAGATCTCGATGTCAGCATCTCAGACGGTATCTTGACGATTAGCGGCACGCTCAGCAGCGGCGACGACTCAGAAGCCACCAACTGGCACATCCAAGAATGCTACTGGGGCGAATTCAGCCGTACACTTGCGCTACCAGTTGCAGTCAAAGAAGATGAAGTCGGCGCAGTCCTCAAGGACGGTGTGCTCTCGATTACCTTTAGCAAAGTCAAGCAAGAGCAGGCAAAGAAGATTACTATCCAGTAACAGCCTCTTGGCCTGATCTACTACAACACTCACGAA
Source organism: uncultured Candidatus Saccharibacteria bacterium (assembly GCA_964581485.1). Taxonomy (GTDB): domain Bacteria; phylum Patescibacteriota; class Saccharimonadia; order Saccharimonadales; family Saccharimonadaceae; genus Saccharimonas. The sequence goes on along the minus strand of CAZOOQ010000020.1, from coordinate 12,696 downwards.
AAGCACCTCAAACAGAGGTGCTTTTCGTATCTGCTCTGACTCCCACAACACTCAGGCTATTCGCGCCGACTGGGGGTCCAAAAAAACTGCGCCCCTTGTGACAGGGGGCGCAGGATGGAGTGACTGATATTTCTCACAGTCACTTGCTAGTGAGGAGCTGCTACTCCTTGCTCATGAAGCTCGTGATAACGAAGTTGACCGCAGCGTAGGCCAAAATAGCCACAACCAAACCGATGATTGCGTACAAAATGGTGTTCTTGGCTGAGGTAACTGCACCTTGGTCCCCCTGAGAGACCGTGTAGCGGATACCACCGATGATCAGCATGATGACCGATACAGCACCGATGATAAACAGTAGCACGTTGGTGACGGTCTGGAAGACACCGCCCTCTGCAAAGAGCTCTGTAGGCTGATCCTTGCCCTTGGCACAAGTTGCGGCACCACTCATGCCGGCATCGATACTACAGTCACCGCCTGCAGCAAACGCAGTTTGTGCGAGCGGCAAGCTCGCGCCGACGACAAGACCAGCCATCAGCAGCACTGAAGCAAATGGCGCAGCCAGTTTTGTTAATGAGATTATTTTCATGTTAGTAGATTCCTTTCATATGTATGTAATCTTTCTCTTACAGTTATACCAGATGGTGAATAAAAAGTTAAGCGTTTTGTGATGATAGGGTAGAGCACCGCATTATCCCTGTTCTATATGTCGTGCAAAGGCCGCCCACACTACATAAGTAGACTGGAGGCTTCCGATCAATCTGATGTCGTGCTACCAGTGGTAGAGCCAGAGCCTCCGCCACTAGATGTACTGCTGCTAGTGGTAGAGCCAGAACCTCCGCCACCCTTTGCAAGCTGATCGATTACAAAGGCCACGATAGCATACGCAAAGATAGCAACAGCCAAACCAATGACTGCATACATGATAGTGTTTTTTGCTGAAGCGACCGCACCTTGGTCTCCCTGTGAGGTAGTGTAGCGGATGCCTCCGATAATAATCATGATTACCGCAACAGCTGCAATGATGAAGAGCAGGATATCGACGATAGATTTGATAATCGAGCCAATATCTGCCTCTGAACTGCCGCCTGCATTCTTGCTCCCACTGGTGATACAGTCGACAGCAGACGCACAGCTACCGCCGCCGCCACCTCCACCACCAGAACCAGACGTATTTGATGGGGTGTCCGAGTTAGTTGTACCAGAATTAGCTCCGCCCGGGTTCGTTTGATTCGTATTAAAGCCCCCGCTAGTCTTATCACCAGGAACATTCGTCGTATTAAAGCCCCCGCTAGTCTTATCACCAGGAACGTCTGTCAGTGCAGACGTAGGCAGCGCCACAGAAAACACCATTGCTGCCGCAACGACGCTTGCTGCAATTGTTGCTCCGATTGTTTTTAGCATTGATTCCTCCATTATGTATTAGTTACGTTATTGAATTTTGACGTTTTGCGCGACTAGCGTTACGATAGTGCCCGCCAAGATTGCGACAACTAGCCCGATAACAGCATACAGAATCGTATTCTTCGCTGAAGTGACGGCAGCTGGATCGCCTAGTGACGTCGTATAGCGGATACCTCCGACGATAATCATAATGACCGCAACACCACCCAAAATAGTCAGTACGACCTGCATAACACCCCAGACTGCATTTGACGAATTGGGTTGTAATTTGCTTTCTTTGGCGATAGCACACTGGTCTTCAGACATGTTGCCGCAATCAAATAAGTCAACTGCGCTCGCTGTAGGCGCACTCAGCACAAACAATCCGCCCACCAGTAGTGCAACTAGGGCGAGGAGGTATTTCATTTGAAAGCCCCCAGGACGACATTGGTGATGAGAAATGCTGACAGTATAATCACGAGGCCGACGATAGCAGCCAAAATAGCGCTTTTGGCACGACTAATCTGTTGCGCGTTGCCATTTGATGTCACGTAGAGAAATCCAGCCACCACAATAACAATCGTCGCCACCACTCCAGCCCAGAAATACACAGGGTTGAGTAATGAGGCGATCAGTCCTGCATCGGAGCCTCCGTTTGGCTTGGGAGCTTTTATTTTCTCAGTGGTGATCAGTGCTGCCAAGAAATAGTATGTTATCGTCGTCATTACTTTATCGCTCCCGCAATTGCATTGACAATCGACGCAGCCAAGATGGCAATGATGAGCCCTACTACTGCATTGGTGATGGTCTTTTTGGCACTACTGATGCCTTCGGATGAGCCGGCACTTGTCATATACCCAAACCCTCCCTTGATCAGGAAAAATATCGTCACGTATGCCGCCACCACTAGTAGCGCTTGCACGATATTCATGGCGATAATCGTCACGTATTTTGTGAGACCTTCCTCGCTATCTGGCTTCACCCCTGAGCAGCCACCAACCTCGAGTCCTTTGTACCACGTCGGAATCATAAAATACCGATCGGTACACGCTTGCGCTGCCGAGCTCGTCACTACAGTCGCTGTCCCGAGCATCGTCGCCAGCATCAAGCTACTGAGGCCAATCGCCACGAAAAATCGTTTCATCCGAGCACCCCTCCTGGCAGCAGCCAATTTATAAAGAAAAACATCATGATATACGCCAGCAGTCCGATAATCGTATTGGTGATCATGCCCTTGGCGCTCGAGACTTGCTGTGAATTGCCTCCGGCACTCGAATACATAATCCCCGCGTATATCAGCACACCAACCGCCGCCACACCGACGAGCGCAGACAAAATAGTCAATGCTATCCTGAGCAACTGCATCGGGCCACTGCCTTCCAGACTGGTACCACTGTCACAGTTAATGCCCTTCAGGATAACTGTCGGACAACCTCCTCCTCCGCCGCTGCCGCCTCCACCTCCGCCTGATGCGGTACCATCGCCACCGCCCGCGCCGTCGCTACTACCGCCCGCTTTTCTTACACACTGCTTCTCGCTAGTTGACCATTCTTGACCAACAGGACACTGCGCGCCCGATGTGCCGCCTGTTACACACTTTTTATCTGTTGGCGACCACTGCTGGCCACTAGGACAAGTAGGGGCGGTGTACGTAATACAGCCGTCAGTCTCACTATACATCTGTCCTGCGCTACACTTGTATGTATTTTCTTTACACGAATCACTGTCACTAACCCATACTTGACCACTCGGACAAACATCGACTGCTTTCACAATATTATCTTGCATCAATATAGAGGTGAAGCTAACGCCCGCGAGAGTGATAATAAGCAATACTATTTGTTTTACGTTCATAGTTACTTTATACGATACGACAAATCACTCGTACTTACAACCTTTTTTGGGTAGACTAGGTGCTGTCAAATATTGAGTTGTTTCATTGACTTTTACCTCTGTCTATGGTAATATGTAAGTGATATGTGGGACCTGAAGCTCAGACCCCCGCGCGGTAGAATATCGCTGCGGAGTATATTGCTATTGGCCACCTCACTGATGATGGCCTGTTTTTTGGTAACTACCGTGCTGCTGACCTCTGTTGCTTTTGCGGTCGATGCCTTGCGCAGTGGCAATACCATCACCTACGACGGCAAGACTTTTACTCAGGCCACGGCCGCACAGATTCCCTCTGACCTCACCGGCACCACTGGCTACATCTACACCGACACCGCCGCGCGCAAAGCCTACTTTTTGTTCACCTCAGGCGACGCCGCCACAGCCACAACAGCCGTCTACACACGCTACGATACCTATACCTCGCCAACCGACCATGGACCTCCGACCGTCGTCAGCCAGGGGGTGGCTATCTCTGCCGCACCCGCAGGCCAGACTCCAGCACCCACCACACCGTCCGCCAACACAGATCAACAACCCGCCGCTACCGCTGATGGCAGTAGTGAAGTCGCCACCTGCGACACCGGCCAGACAGGGGGTATCGGCTGGCTGCTCTGTCCGGTAGTAAACTTCCTTGCAAAAAGCATGGATCACATCTACAAAATCGTCTCGGACTTCTTGGTAGTGCGCACCGTCACTGCCGATACCAATAGCTCGCTCTATAAGATGTGGGATCTCGTGCGCAACGTTGCCAATGTCTGCTTTGTGGTCGCTTTTATGATTATCGTCTACTCGCAAATCACTGGTGTCGGCTATAGCAATTACAACCTAAAAAAGATGCTCCCGCGGCTCATCGTGGGGGCAATTTTGGTCAATGTATCCTTTTGGATATGCGCTATCGGGGTGGATATATCAAATATCCTAGGGTATTCGATTCACGACATGTTCATGAATATCATGCGGCAATTCAACAGCGGTGAGGCCTACAGCAATGCGGTCCCAAGCTGGGAGGCGGTCGCAACCGCGGTACTCTCGGCAGGTCTTATCGTAGGGGCTATCGGCTACACGATTGCTAGCACGACCTTTGTTGGTGCACTGGCGCTGCTGGCGCCAACTATCGTCATGGTATTCCTGGCCGCCATGGTCGCGCTCATCGTCCTCGCAGCTCGCCAAGCGCTTATCACGTGTCTCATCATCATCGCACCGCTCGCGTTTGTGGCCATGCTCCTGCCAAATACCGAAAAATACTTTGACAAGTGGCGCAGTGTTTTCATGACTATGCTGCTACTATTTCCGATTTTCTCCGTGATATTTTGTGGCGCACAGCTCGCCGGTATGGCTATTATCCAAAACGCCAATGGCAGTATCATCACCATCATCCTCGGTATGGCCGTGCAGGTCGCACCGATTATTATCACACCGCTCTTGGTCAAATTCAGCGGTGGGCTTATTGGACGTATCGCTGGTATCGTCAACAATCCAAACAAAGGACTCATCGACCGCACCCGCAACTGGAGCCAAGCCACCGCCGAGGAGCGCCGCAACAAAGTATTGGCTGGCCAGGCACGCTTTGCGCGCAACCCAATCAACCGCGCTACGAGAGCAATCGACACCAACCGTCGCAAACGCGAAGGCTACCGCAAAGCCTACCAGTCGCTCGCCGAAGCCAACTTCCAGGGCACCGCAGCAGCACGTGATATCAAGGGTCTCACCAAAGAAGCTGGCAACCGAGAGCAGTTGCACGAAAACCGCTTTGCCAACTCAGCACGCGGGCGCGCTCTCGAACTACGCTCACGACACCTCGGAGCCGAAAAACAAGAGATCGAAAACCGCATGATGGCTTCGGCAGCAGGGCAGCGCGTCGAAGCCCGCACCCGACACGCTGGTATCGAAAAAACTGAGGTCGGTACTACCTTTGACGAGACCGTCGAGGGCCAGGCAGTCCGTGCCCGTGAGCGCGTTGCCGAGATACGCAAAACAGAGGTCGAAAACACCTTCAACCGCAGCCGGCGCGATATCGAATTCCGTGCCCGACAAGCCGAAATCGACAAATCTCGCGTTCATAATGAATTCGAAGACTCTACTCTCGGTCACCGGGCCGATCAAGCAAAGCGAGAAGTCGAGCGCACAAAACAACTCATCAGCACCGAGCACGAAAAAGCCTGGCATTTCCGTAATCAAACCAATGCCGTCTCGCAAGAGCAAGAGATGCGACTCAGGATCTCAACTGATGAAGCAAGTCTTGGAAAGACCAAGGTTGATACTATTTATTCAGAGATAAAAGCTGGCAACACCACAAGTCTCGATGCCGGCATAACAGCAACGGTCAAACAAGACTTGGCCAACAGCGCCTACACTGTTGCCGAACAGACCTCTCTCACAGCGATGCGCGGCAACCAAGCTGCATCTGAGCTAAAAAGCACTATCAATAACGCCCTTCTTACAAATGCCGTGACATATCAACTCGACGCAGCGGGCAACACAGTTCTTGATACTGCTGGCAAACCGATTGTTGTCAGCCAGCGACACATTGATGGCAAAACACTCCAAGACTACGCAGCTGGGGTAGGTAAAAGAGAGCTCGTGCTTGCAACTGCAATCGCCGAAGACCGTGCCGACTGGGGTAAGCAAGCGAGCGCTGCATCAGAACTTCTCAAGCATTTCAAGCTCGAAAGTACGCAGTACGAGAAACTCGCCCTACGCGGAGCATCCGACAGTGTCGCAGATCGTACTATCATCGTAAAAGACGACAGCGGCAATGAGTTTACCTTTGATGCCGCCGACGAGTACGTCAAAGAAGCTGCTATCACGACGATGTTCAAGGAAGGCTCATACGGACAGAAGCTCAAGATTATCAAAGAAACCGGAGCAGAAGTGCCTGTCTATGATGATGACGGCAATCAAATCGGTACTCGCCAAGGCCACAACTTCCATCATCGTGCGTCAGTTAAGTCAGAGGCGGTGTCATCTGGTATTGCAGGCCTGGCGCCATTTATAAATGACGTCACTTACAACGAAATCATCAAAGGTAACTTCAACGGAAATGATAGTGTCAAGATGCATGCACTTCGCCAAATTTTCGAAGGACGCATCAAAGCTAGCAACCTTACTGGTGCAAACAACGAGGCGCTTGGCATTCTCTATGGCATGGGTCGTCTCTCGAAGAGTGCAAACCCAGCAGACCAAGCCGAGTTTGACCGATACAAGACACAGCTCTTCGATCTGTTTGCAGACATGTACGGCACTGGCTCGCAGAGATACCAAGATATCGTCGACAACTTCGACGACAAATTCAGGGACAAGTGGGACGGTCTCCTCAAGACGACAAAGGGTATCATGGAAAACTCTACGCTCAACAGCAACACGTCCGATGAGTCGAAGGGCGTTATGCGAAGCGTTCTCGATGACGAACGCGTCACTTATAGAGAGCGCTAGTAGAAGCTTCTTGGCCATCCTTCGCGCCACGGCCCAAACCAGAGAAACCTGGAGAACGATTCTTCAGATTTGGAGATATGTGTTATAAATATATTTTATTACTGGTCGGCTAGTTCGTGCTTGGCGAGCTGGAGACTCTCTTTGACTGCTTCGTAGTCTGAGACAAATTCATCGTATGCCTCGGCGCTAGGAAATAGCTCCCGGACACGCTCGGTCTGCAACCAATCAGGCGCATCGACGCCCTCGACATAGTATATGAGCGAGGAGTAGGGGTGCTCGCGCCATTGCTTGGGATTGAGGTGAATATAGCGACTGATATGCAGCAGGTAGCTATCACTCGATATCCGGCTCGCTTTGTAGCGACTTTCAAACAAACTACCGCTACGCTGATATTTCTTGTTGAAATACCTGCTATAGCTCGTCATCACACCGCGCATCAGTCGTGTCATAGCATGCGCATGCGTCTGGTATACCAGCAGATGAAAATGATTTGACATCAAGCAGTAGCAGAGCAGCGAGATATCCTCACCGAGCTTGTCGTAGGGCACACCAGAAGGGTCGCGAATGTCGCGCGGGGACAGATAGCGCTCCAGGAGCGAAAGAAACACTCGATAGTCTTGGTCCTCGAGAAATATCGGCTGCCGACTCGCACCGCGAGCATAGATATGATAGTAGCTATCAGGAATATCCACCTTGACTGTATTTCGACTCACCATACTATACCGATATTATATACTAAAACCCCAAATCTGGAGAATCGTTCTTCAGATTTGGGGATTTGTGGGATAGTATGGAAAATAGTAAATGGGTGCGGGTTGGAGTTGCATGGTTTGAGCTGCATGGTTTGAGCTGCAGGGGTCGGAGTTGTAGGAGTGGGGGTTGCGAGAGTGGGGGCTGCGGGGGTTGGGGATTGGAAAGTAGGGGATTGGAGGCTCAGGGTTGGAGCTGGAGGGAGCACAAGCGATTGACATTTTGTACTGGATGGTGTATAATGAGGGTATTACGTTGCGAAGTATAAAGAGGTGGCGTATATGAGGAGAAATCAATTCGATGACAAATTTTTTGCGGACAAATAGAGAAAAAGTGTCGGCTGCTGGTCTAGCGGTCGTGATGGGACTTGGCCTCAGTGCGTGTGGCGAACGAAGTGACGCGACAACGCAACCAACAGTTAGCGCGAGCCAAGAGGCTACGCCGAGCGCGACACCCTCAGCTACTCAAGAGGTGGCACCAGTTGTTTCAGAGGAAGAGGTCCTGAAGCAAAAGGACGTCGATGGTTGCCCAACTCTGGATGCTCGAGACATCATGGACAAAAGATTCCCTAAGGCCTCTCGAGACATGTACGACGCTCTCAAACAACAGACTGTTGATAGTTTCGCGAAACAGCCAGCAGAGCAACAAGTAGAGTATTTCATGACCGCTTCGTTTGATGAGTTCTCTAAACTTCGCTACAGCCACTTCTGGCAGAATAAGCAAGCTGGGGCAGCGACTAAAACAGTTGAAGGTAAGTACCTCAACGCTTACGGGCCTTTCTGTCAACCGCTCACCAAGGATGCCAACCCCTATCAAATGGTAATGCAGACTTACTACGCCGAGCAGCTTGCCGATGCCACCTCAACTACACCCGACACTACAGAGGCGGCCGTGTCTTCAACTCCTATTGATGTTGTCGAAGCCACTAAACTACTAGGGGGCCAGGCGTATCCGGGTACTCGTGTCTACACTTCATACGCTGGCTTTACTAGCGAGCAGACCAAAACTGGCGTTATTGATGCGACTGTTGTCAAGAGTGTGACAGTACTGAGTGACAAAGAGGTTCCCGTGGAACTCCCTGGCGGCTCGCAAGTCAACGGAAAGGAAGTCATTGTTCAGACCGCTGATTCGACATGGAAAAAGACTTTTGTATTTGTGCCTTCACCAACCCTCGAAGAGACGACAGGAGTTACTGGCGCTGGTCTATGGGTTCTTGCCGAATCAGCCCCCGCAAAGGTGACTGTCAACTAACTCTAGCCCGCTGTTACTTGGAAGCAAAAGGCGCCTCAATTTCAATAGAAGTGTGGCGTCTTTTTCTATTGCGTATCGGTGTGCTACTATATTATGTATGCAAAGCGCTTATGATGCCTCCTTTCCATCAAAGCTAAGGCGTTATTTCCTAGGCTTCTTAATCTTTACGGCTATGGTGGGGAGTATCGTCTCTTCGCTCACATTCAGTACAGATACTGCATATGCAGCACCCACGGCACAAGAGTGCTGGGACGGACTCAACGGTAAAAAAGACTTCATACTCACTCGAGAAAATACCGCTACTCAAAATTTATACAATCAGTGCCTAGGGACCTTCTGTACCGTTACTGTTAACCCAAACAGTGCAGAGAACGGCAAAGATATCACCTGCAAAAACCCCAGCTCTCTTGGCGACGCAACACAGCAAGCTAGCGCAGCAAAAGCAGCACCAGTAACAAAACTTATCTGTGGGACAGGCGGTGGCGGTGACGCAGCTTTGTCGGCTTACCAAACCTGTGTCAGCAAACTAAACACTAGCTTTGCCTCATGTGATACTACGGGTGGAGGGGCAACCAGCGCCATGGTGGCACCGACAGCAGATGTAGCAAAGTGCCTAAAGAGTAAGTATCCTACTTATTCTTTAGCTGATTTGACTGCTGCCATAGAAGAGGGGCGGGGTGCCGCAACAAAAATTACCGATGACGCGATAGCCGCACAAGCACTCAAAGACAATCAAGATAAATGTGCCAAAAACGACCCCCCTCAAGACTACAGCGTCGAGTCGAAAGGTTGTGTCGACAAAGGCACCGACGGCACCGTCACCTGCAACACTGACGTCCTCGGTGCGGTAGGATGGGTGGTGTGTCCAGTCATGCACTGGCTGTCGAGGCTCACCGACAATGTCTATGATTTCATCAAACAATTTCTCGAGGTAAAAACGAACGTCTACGACACGAGTTCAAAGACCTACGAGGCCTGGGCTCCGTTTCGCGACCTGGCCAATGTCATGTTTATCGTTGGGTTTGTCATCGTCGTGCTCTCACAGGTCACGGGTATGGGTATCTCAAACTACGGTATCAAGCGCATGCTGCCGCGACTTATCGTCATGGCGATACTTGTCAACAGCTCGTACCTCATCTGTCAGCTAGCGGTAGACATTAGCAATATATTGGGCGCAACCATGGTGAGCTTCTTTGATAGTGTCGCTCCCAAACACGCTCCTACTACCTGGGAGACGCTGACAAACTTTATCTTATCTGGTGGTACGATTGGTGGAGCGGGCCTTGCTGCAGGTGCTGTAGTGATTGCCGTGCTCCTCATGTATCTGGCGGTGTCTATCCCCGTACTACTGGCAGCACTATTGGCACTCGTGATGATTGCTCTTATCCTCATCGCGCGGCAAGCTATTATCGTCCTACTGATCGTGGTGTCACCAGTTGCGATAGCATTAAACTTACTACCCAACACCGAGCAGTGGTTTAAGAAATGGCAAAAAATGTTCTTCTCGCTGCTCATGGTGTATCCGGTCATCGGCGCACTGTTTGGGGCTGGCAATCTCGCTTCGAGTATACTGGGGCAAGCTGATGGTGTCGAGATGACGATTGCCGCGCTAGGTGCAGCAATATTGCCCCTCTTTGTCGTACCATCACTTCTCAAAGGCTCTCTGGCTGCTACCGGTGCATTGGGAGCAAAGCTGCAAGGTTTGAGCGACAAGGCGTCTGGACGAGTCGGCAAGAAGATTGGCAGCGACACTCAATTTGGCGCGTTTGCAAAGGCGAGGCAACGCAACGCCCAAATCAAGCGTGCGCAGATTCAGGGAGGAGTATTTAAAGGGAAAAGCCCTATTGGAAGAGGTATGAGCCGCCTCAATAATGCAATTAACAACTCACGATTATCAGGCTCTATGGGTACACGCACTGCCCAGCAAGGTGCGGCGCTAGCAAACAAACTCGAGATCGAGAACGTCGATGCCGCTAATGCGCAGATTGAGCAAGCAAATGTTGATGTAAAAGATCTCGAGAAACTTGCTAGCGGCGGAAAAGCCGGAGGTCTGGACGGTGGCGACGCCGCCACACAAGCTGCCGCCATGACCCAACTCGCAAAGCGTGGCGAAATGGCTAGTATGGCAACGGCATGGGATGCTGCAAAAGGCGGCAAGTCTGAAAACCGAAAGGCAGTGGCAAACGCGCTCGCGCGCTCACCTGACCGACCGCAGTTCCTCCCACAGAGTTCACTGCAAGAGATGCGTGACGGCGGAGGAAAAGTAGATTCTAGCACTGGAAAGAGGGCGCCTATAAAGAGCTTCCAAGCGGCGGCGTTAGAGGGCATCCAATCTGGTGCGTATTCACCCGAAGGTATGTCAAAAGCATCTGCACAAGAACTCGGGTACGCCCACCAAGTCGCATCTGATCACTACACCGCGCACAAAGGCACCGATCCTAATGCCGGAGTAGCAATGCAAAAACTTATCAACGCAGCACATGCCGCCAAGAGTGACTCTTCGATAAGTAAGAATATCTCTAAAAACGGAGATGTCATCGACAGCCTTGCGGCCGGCAAGCTTTATACGCCATAGTAGCCGAGAGGACAAAAACTCCTCTTCGCACAGGTAACCTCATCGTGACCCAGACAAAGCCTCCCTGCAAAGTCAGCTCCTTTTGTGTGATATCTATGCCTATACGGCAAGTCCCTACAGGGGATATGTTACAATAATAAGCAGTATGGCAATCCATAAGGTGGCGCAGGATGTTGAGGCTGATGACAAGCTCATTGGGCCGTTTAGTTTTCGGCAGTTTATCTATCTGATTGTCGTGGCGATGGCGGGTGTACTGGTGTGGGGGCTGGCGCAGCTGCCGATGCCTTTTTCTATGACGGCTATTTTGCCGCTGCCTATCATCCTCGTGTTTGGTGCGATGGCGCTCCCGCTCAAAAAAGACCAGCCGATGGAGGTCTACCTGGCAGCTATCGTGGCGTTTCGGCTCAAATCACGCAAGCGTCTCTGGGTGCCAGATGGAATCGAATCACTCGTAGAAATCACCGCCCCAAAAAATCTCGAGGTAAGTCGCGTCAAAGACCTCTCGCAAGATGAAGCGGCACGCCGTCTCGGCTACCTGGCGGACATCGCCGATAGCCGCGGTTGGTCGATTCGTCGTGTCGCCGAGCCTGCAGGAAATACTTCGATGGTAGATGACTCTTGGTTTGAGGCCCAACAAGCAGAGGACAAATTTGATACCGACAGCGGACTAGGGCAGTCGCTCGGCACGATGATCACCGATGCCGACGAAAAGCGCCGGGAGACACTCATCGCCAAGATGCAGTCAGCAGTCTCAGAGGACACAGCGCCACAAACCCAGTCGACTGTCGCACCACAACCGCACACGCCACTGATTGACCCGTCACTCCTAGCGCAACAGCCGCAGCTAGCGCCTCAACAGCAGCCCGAGCAGCAAGCCACACCACTACCGCCACAGCCTCCTGCGCCAACGCCTGAAACTCCGCCACCCGTAGCACCGCAAGCTCCTGTCGCTCCACCGCCCGCTCAAACTGGCGCGGTACCTCAGTTCAACCCGTACCCTCACGCTATCCGGCAGTCGGTCATCCAGCCTCTCGGTCAGCAGCCAAGCACACCACCCGTCGCCAGTACACCAAATCCTCAGACAACCACTAGCGAGAATGTCATATCACCTGATATAATAAACCTTGCGAACAACACAGATCTTTCGGTGGAGACGATTCAACGAGAAGCTGATCGGATTCGGAAAAAATCCGAGAGCGATGAGGTGTATATTTCACTTCGTGAAAATTAACTAAGAGTATTGGTAGAGGAATAGTGGGCCCAAACAGACAACAGACAGCACCTGCTCAAGCACAGCAACCCTCGCAGGGTAGTGGGGCTATTGCTGGTGGAGCAGCTGCCGAGGAAAAACCACAGCCACGCAAAGCAAACTCTACTCAAAACAGTCTCCTCATCAGTGAGTTGCGCGACAACAT
>CAZOOQ010000019.1:0-13735 GCA_964581485.1 uncultured Candidatus Saccharibacteria bacterium | reverse complement strand
GCGAGAAAGAATTATTGGTGTTTCAAGTAATTACGAATCGAGTATTCATCCAGTGAACGACTGCCACTCGTTTCATTATAACAAACTTAGGTCTCATTGTCAATGCGACTACTTGACGAATAGCACTTATGTCTATACACTATTAAATATTCCAGTAGGTGGAACATAAACAGGAAAAAATACATGGAAAATTGTCTCGCAAATACGGGCGCTAGTTCATCAGAAATCATCTTACTCGCCATTGCTGTTATTGGCATTGCAACTATTTTTACTGCACTGTCGCGCCGCATGTATACTCGAGCCAGTAGGGGAATATTTACTTTCGCTCTTGTTGGTAGTCTTGCGCTGTCGTCACTATCACCGACATTCACGTATGCTGATGCATGCCCGCCAACAGCCCCGACAGCTGTCATCAGCTCAAAACCTATCACCTCGTCGGGCAACGCGACTGACCCGCAGAGTATAAATGTACTGCAGTTTGTCACTCCGAGTGCCGGGGCAACTATCGTCACATCAACACTTGCCCTGGGCCTTCCTGACAGCCCAGTTCCAGGCTCGACTGTCTCACCCGACGGCAAGACAGTCACCGTGCCAGGCGAGGGGACGTATGTGGCAACAGGAGATGGGACGATTACGTTTACGCCAGCAGCTGATTTTGGGGGAACAATTCAAGGCGTTATCTACACAATCAAGGACAGCGGTGGACGCACCACCACAAATACCTACATCCCTGTCATAGAACGCACGACTATCACGCTGCCTTCATTTAGCGCCGACCCGCAGCCCGTCTACAATTGGTCTGGACCGGGTGAGTATGACTACACTCCACCCTCACCTGGAACTGTCATGGCTGCAACTGGTCTAGCCGCAAATATCACCAATACTGCAACAGGCCTCCCACTCACGACCAACCTAGCTGACTATATCGACCTCGACCCTACGACACCCGGCATCCAGCGAACCCTCGACCACGCGAGCGACGAAGGCTGGACCGCCCAGTATACGCCAGCTACCGATACTTTTACCTTTACTATCACGAACGGCAATCTATTTACCGTCAGTATTGAACCAAACCCCTCTGGGTGGCCACCGCTCGTAAAAACTCGCGCGTCTGTCATTTACTTCACTGTCACCGGCAGTTCGTTCACTGTGCACCCAGAGAGCATCGGTACAGTGTCGATACCGATGACAATAACCCTACCTGGCTAACCGCTAAGTAGGTGTATGCCGAGGCGTCGAGACTGTGCACATCCAGTTGCTATGAAGATATGTCGTAAGTACATAGTTTTACAGAATATTGTGCCATCACGATACAATACCCCTGTGGTGCATAGTCTCTCTTTGATGTCTTTGCACCCAATGTCCTGCCACCCAGGATCGGGTGCGCATCCTCAGCATAGCCGCACTCTTCGCGATTCCCCTTGTGGTTATTGGTCTAGTGTAGTAAAATAACTGCAACGTAGTGAGTACGGAAACAAAAAGAGGAAGATTAAAAAATGGAAAATTGTCTCGCAAATACGGGAGCAAACTCAATAGAAATTATTATATTTGCCACTGCTGCTGTTGGCATTGCGGTTATTTTCGCGGTGTTATCTCGTCGCACACGTACTCGAGCCAGTAGGGGAATGTTCGTTTTCGCGCTTGTTGGCAGCTTGGTGCTTTCGTCCCTATCACCGACACTCACTCATGCCGACGCATGTCCACCAGCCATTCCAGCTACCGTCATCAGCTCAAAGCCTATCACTTCATCAGGCAATGCGATCGACCCACAAAGTATCAGTGTATTGCAGTATGTGACACCGAGCCAAGGGGCAACTCTTGATCTCTCGACGCTTGAGCTTGGTTTGCCAGCGCAGCCAGTTGCTGGCTCAACGGTATCAGCCGACCGCAAGACGGTGACAACACCAGAAGAAGGTACTTACACTGCAGCAGCTACTGGCACGATTACCTACACTCCGGCAACAGACCTTACCGGTACGATCGAAGGCGTCTCATACACCGTGAAGGATACGGCTGGCTACACAACAAAAAACACCTACAAGCCAGAGATCAAGAAGATGAACCTAATACTGCCGATACGAACTTCTGTGGCAGTTGATTCATTCGACTTTTACTGGGACTCCACAAGTCTTATGCACTACAGCTTGAGCGAGCCCGGTATCGCGACGGTACGGGGGCTGGTTGCAGGAATTACAGACAAGGGCACGGGGCAAACCATCTCAAGGAATCTATCCAACTATATAGACATCGACCTAATAACGCCAGGCATACAGCACACACTCGATCGGACAACTGACTTAGGGTGGACTGCCGTGTACGATCCGGCGACCGATGCACTTGCAGTTACTGTGACAAACGTACAACTCTTCCTACTCAGTGTTGTGCTCAACTCTTCTGGAGATATGGCTCAAAGTACCACGACATCCATCGATAATGGCATCAACTTCACCGTCGTACATCCACTCTATATGGTCGCAACCGAAGACCAGGGCAACGCAATGCCTATAAGGTACTATAATTCGGCGCCTTAGTCTTGCGGCTCTTGATCAGCGAGCCTGGAGTGCCGCACTCGATTTGTCCAGCAGTCTCTGCAATTCCTGTTATACTTTTGATATATGCAGCCTGAAAATAATAATGTACCTCAGCCGCCCGTCCTGCCTGCGCCACCTATTGCACCAGCTAATCCGACAGCGACCGTCTCGCTTGCAGCACTGGCCGGCTCACCGACATCTCCAGAGATGAAATCAGCGCTTCAGGCTTCGCCACTGACGGCTATTATTGCCCCAGATGCGCTGGTCATACCCGAAAACCCTGCCGACACTTCGGCCGCAGCGAGACCGATCGACTACGCGCCGCTCAACCGAGAAATCAGCTTCAAAGAGCGCACCCAGGCCAAAGGTGGACACTGGATTATCGTACTGATAATCTTGACGGTGCTCTATGCAGTATTCGCCGTTACCATCTCGTTTATTATGCAGGCGCCTTCGACCAGTGTCGTGTTTGCGCTTATTTTTGCACTTCCACTCGGTCTCACGATCGCCGTATTTGTCGAGACTGGCAAGCGGATTCGCATGTCACAGTTCGCTTCACTCAATAACCTCGGTTACGCGTCTCAAGTGCCAGCTATCGGTGGGGCGGGCATGATTTTTCGACAGGCACCTGGTGGCAAATACACCGAAGTTCTGACATCAACGCAGCGCAGTTTCGCCGAAATCGGCAACTACCAGTATGAGACAGGTGAAGGGAAGAACCGCACTACACACAACTACGGTTTCGTCCGTATCAAGCTACCGCGCAAACTGCCAAACATGCTCCTCGATAGCAAGAAAAACAACTTTCTCGGCATGAGCAACCTTCCCGAAACATTTTCTCGCAGCGAAAAGATCGCACTCGAAGGCAATTTCAATAACTATTTCACGCTCTTTGCGCCTGAGCAGTACAAGACCGATGCTTTTTACGTCTTCACACCCGACGTCATGCAAGCCTTGATCGATGCGGTCCACAACTACGATTGTGAGGTTATCGATGATGACTTCTATATCTACTCGTCAAGCACATTTAGGCTCGACCGACAGGCAGATCTCGAGGACATCATGAAGATTGTTGACACACTCAAGCCCGAGCTCGACACGCAGTCACGCAACTATGCTGACGAGCGCGTAGGCGACCGCTCTGCAAACCGGGTCGATGCGGCAGGGGCGCGGCTCCGACAAAAAACACCGTGGGTTATTGTCGTTATCTTTCTCGCATTCTTTACGCTGGTGACCATCGTTCCAAATATCGCGTTCTTCTTGGAATTCTTCAGAATCCTTCTTGCCAAGTAGCTGCGTTCACCCGCAAAAAAAACAATTGACATGAGCGATATCTCGTTTTTTCTGACCGACTATGATACCATTTATGTACATAAGCATAACGTGGTGGGCGAAGTGAGGGAATTTTATGGCTACGTCTGACAACGAGCACACAACGACATCAAACCTAACGCAAAAAGTCATCATCGCTATTATGGTGCTTGCAGTAGTACTTGGATTTTGGTATCTCGCTACCCAGAAAAAGTCCGACAGCAACAAAGCAGCTGACAGTAGCAAACAAGAGGCGAAGTCAGACGACAAGAAAACTGATGCAGCCGCCGCACTTACTGATCAACAAAAAGCCGACAAGGCTCGTGCTGCAGCTGCGGCCGGACAGGCCGTCAGTACTGTCGAAACTAAGACAGATGATACCTACAGCTATGTCGTAGGTGATGGTGAGTCTATCACGACGCTCGCCCGACGCGCTATCACAAGCGTCGACAGCAAGCTCAGCAAAGCCGAGCGAGTCGCCGCCGAGACGAAGCTCGCACAAGACGCAGGCAGCGCAGAGCTCGTAGCTGGTCAAGACTACAAATTGACGACAAAGACTGTCAAAGCCGCTATCGAATGGGCAAAGGGTCTGAGCGCCGCCGACAAGGCTGCTTGGCAGCCCTGGGCTGACATGATCGCCTGGTAGTGAACGGGTTTACAAAAATAAATGAACCGACACATATGCTGTCGGTTCATTTTATTTGACGACTGTTTGCGGTATCAAGCAGATGCCAGATAGCACCTGTGTTCTAGCGGTATTTCTTTAGTCGTGCGATGCGCGCTTCCGTCGATGGGTGAGTACTGAAGAGGCTTGCGAGTCCTGCTGCTGAGAACATGTTGGCAAACATCAGCGGCGAGAGTGCTTGGTCGGCAGGCGAGGGTTCGATTGGTCCAACATGCTGCTTCCAGTTATCGAGCTTCGTCAGGGCGCTCGCGAGCGCATCGCCATCGTGCAGCAGCTCAGCGCTGTGCTGGTCTGCCAGGAACTCACGACTACGACTAATCGCCATCTGGATAATCATGGCTGCAAATGGCGCCAGAATCATTGCTAAAATCGCCGCGATTGGGTTGCCTCCATTTTCGCGGTCATTGCCACCACCAAACATGAAAGCAAACTGAGCGATATAGCTAATCGCTCCCGCCAGACACGCAGCAATCGTCGAGACCAGCATATCGCGATTCTTCACATGCCCGAGCTCATGCGCCAGTACTGCGCGTAGTTCACGTTCGTTGAGTATCTCCATGATACCACTCGTTACTGCCACCGCTGCATGCTGTGGAGAGCGGCCGGTTGCAAATGCATTTGGGATAGGTGTATCGACATAGTAAAGTGCTGGCATTGGCATATTCTCACGCTGCGCGAGATCGGTCACGATACGCTGAACCTCTGGATACTTGCCATTAAGTGGTTGTGCGTTCTGCATTTTGAGCACCAGCGTGTCGCTAAACCAATACATGCCGATATTCATCATTGACGCCATGCCAAGCGCCATCAACATACCTTGCTGTCCACCAACAAAGTATCCGACTGCCATGAACAAACCAGTTAGTCCGGCCATCAGGAGAGTCGTCTTAAAAATCTGTGTCATATCCATCATTATACCAATATCGCTTAAAGCAACCTGAGAGAAATATCACAAAACTCCCACGATCAAGCCTTTGTAGTCATGGTCGCAAATCTTTAAAAAGCGTATACTAGGTATATATGACACCGGCAATCACCACAAAAAAACTAACGAAGCGCTATGGAAAATCACGAGGCATCGAAGCCGTCGATCTCGAGATAAAAGAAGGCGAGATATTTGGCTTCATCGGGCCAAATGGCGCAGGGAAGTCGACCACGATCCGTACGCTCCTCGGACTTATCAAGCCAACGAGCGGCAGTGCCGAGATTTTCGGCCAAGACATCATGAAGAGCGGCCCAGCGATTCGCCAAGACATCGGCTACCTACCGAGCGAAGTGTTTTACTACGACAATATGCGCGTCAAAGACCTGCTGCACTACAGCGCAAGCTTCTACAACAAACCTCGGCGCGAAATCGAAGATCGCATGATTCAGCTTGCCAAACTACTCGACCTCGACCTGACCAAAAAAATCGACGACCTGAGCTATGGCAACAAGAAAAAAGTTGGCATCATCCAAGGCCTGCAGCATTCACCTCGACTTATCATCCTCGACGAACCGACGGGCGGGCTCGACCCTCTGATGCAACAGACGTTTTTTGAACTCCTGCGCGAGGAAAACAAGCGCGGCGCCACTATTCTGTTTAGCAGCCACATTTTGAGCGAGGTCCAGAAACTCTGCGATAGGGTAGCGATCATCAAAGACGGGCAGCTCGTCAGTGTCGAATCGATGGCGACCTTGCGCGAAAACAGCTATGCTCGGGTGCGTGCCGAACTCGCTGCGCCAGCTGCCAAATCACTCTTCAAGCTAGCTGGCATTAGCAATCTCACTGTCAAGGGCAAAACTATTTCATTTCTATATCGTGGCGACGTCAACTCCATCACCAAACTACTTGGCAAACTCAAACTCACCAGTGCCTGGATCGAAGAGCCTGAACTCGAAGAAATCTTCATGCATTACTACAAAACGGACCAGTCGTAATGCTCGCCGTCTTTCGCCAAGAGCTTCGGATGCAGCGCGGTTCGTGGATAACCTGGACAATAGTCCTTCTTTGTCTCGCAGCAGTCTATCTGTCGATCTATCCGTCGTTTGCCCATGATGCCAAGACCGTCACCGAAGCCTTTGCCAAGCTCCCGCAGGCCATCAAAAACGCGATGGGCACTGGTGGGTTTCGCCTGCTGAACTTTCCTGGATTCATCGCCAACGTCCTTCCGATTTTTATGCTAGCCGGAGGTATCCAGGCGGTTAGTATGGGTATCTCCATGCTCAACCGCGAACGACTGGCGGGCACGAGTGATTTTCTTATCAGCAAACCCGTCGCTCGCGGCAGTATCTTCTGGCAAAAGCTATTTGCAAACCTCTGCATCCTGCTCGTAACGAGTCTCGCACTCATTGCCACACTTTATATCGGCGCACTAGCGGTAAAAGCCGACGACTTTTCGACCAAAACCTTCCTGATGGTGATGGCGGCCTTCACTCTGGTCCAGTGCTGGTTCTTGGCTGTTGGTATCGCGATTTCGCAGCTCATCGGTCGGATTCGCAACAGTATCGGCCTCAGCATCGCGCTTTGTTTCGGGCTGTTTGTGTTGGCGATGTTTAGCTCAATCGTAGGAGACGAGACGATCCGCTATTTGACACCCTACAAGTACATCGATTTGCTCAAGGTCGTGCAAGATGGCAACTATGAGCCAGCGCATCTCTTCGTATGGCTTGTAGTGGTCGTCGTAGCTATAGGTAGCAGCTGGCTGCTATTTCGTCGTCGCGACGTGGAGTCTGCCTCGTGAATGTATTTCGCCGCGAATTCTGGTCACGACGCATCTCGCTCATAGCTTGGAGTGTGGCGATGGTGCTATTCGTCTGGACGAGTATGGTCAAGTATCAGACGTTGACTGCAGACGCGAGCGCTACCTCGCAGTTGCTCACATCGATGCCTGGTACCATCAAGACGATCTTTGGTATGAATGGTCTCGATGCTGTGACGCTGCCAGGCTACTTTGGTATCTGCTTTCTCTTTATCGCCATCATGCTGGCGGTCCACGCTGGACTGCTGGGTAGCAGTCTACTAACCGTCGAGCCACTCACAAAAACGAGCGAATTCTTATACACCAAACCGACGAGCCGTTGGCGCGTTCTCCGTGCCAAGCTAGCAGTCGGAGGCATTCATCTCGCGGCACTCTGGACTGTCACTGCGCTCTCTTCCTATATCAGTATCATCATGTACGCCTCCATTCGCGGATTTGGTGAACTGTTGGCGGTATTTATGATCGCGGCAGCTGTCATGCAGATCGTCTTTTTTGCCCTGGGCGTCTTCTTGGCGGCAATCCTCCGTTCAGCCCAGACACCAGCCAAAGTCGTCGCCATGATTGTGTTTGTCAGCTACGCAATCTCACTTATCTCTCACTTCGGTGGCTACGGATTCTTACGCTTCATATCAATCTTTCGTGCTTTTGATGCTGTGGATATTGTGGCGACAAACGCGGTCGATATACGCTCGGTTGCTGCTTACCTCACTCTAGCAGTGGGGCTCTTCGCCGTAGGTACTTATCGATTTCTTCGCCGCGACCTATAGCCACGAAAGCCATTGCAAAACAGAGGCAATTTACCCTATAATAGAAGAAAATCATAACCTTTTTAGGGGGCATCATCGCGCAGACAAATCATGCCAATCGTTCCTCGCTGCTCCAGCCAGTGCTTGGAGTGATGTTAGTGCTCTTCCTCGTTCTGACTGTTCTCGCTGTCATTAGCTTCATCTCGCCGGCGCTTATCGCGAACTATGGCATCACTGTCCTCCCTGTGCCTGGTGGCGTGGCTGCTGCGGGCTTCCTGGCCTCTCTGACAGCACTCATAGCCGCTCGCACACACAAGACGGGTGGCGGCCAGGCCTACAATGAGCTCGCCAGTGAGCTCAGTCAAGTCGCTGGCAAATCAGAGGTGGTTATCAATGCTATCAATGACGGTGTTATCGCGCTCGATGGGCAAGGGGTAGTGCAGCTCATCAATCCAGCAGCGCAGCAGCTCCTCGGATGGGTCAAGCAAGACTCAGTTGGACTCAGCTACAAATCAATCTTCAAAATGATTGACACCAAGAACCAGCCCGTTGCTGACACAAACGACCCAGTCGAGCACGTTCGCTCACGCAACGAAGTTGTCAAGACCGATACCTACAGCTTGCAGACGCACTCCGGCAAGAGCTTTATGGCATATATCTCTGTCTCTCCTGTTGGTCAGCTCGGTAGTGGGGTAATTATCGTCTTTCGTGATATTACGTCCGAGAAGTCAGACGAGCGTCAGCGTGCTGAGTTTATCTCAACTGCTAGCCATGAGATGCGCACGCCAGTCGCGAGTATCGAAGGCTACCTAGGGCTAGCACTCAATCCAGCCACGGCGACAATCGACGATAAAGCGCGTGACTTCATCAACAAAGCCCATGCGTCGGCACAGCACCTCGGCAATCTCTTTGCTGACCTTCTAGATGTCAGCAAGGCTGATGACGGTCGCCTCAAGAGTGATCCGTCAGTCATCGACATTGTGCCATTCCTCCATACAATCGTCGAAGGACTAACTCACAAGGCTACCGAAAAAGGTCTCCGTATCCTCTATAAGCCGATGCCAGATGGCGAAAAAGACGAAGGTCGCAAACTAAATCCTGTCTATTACGTCAATGTCGACAACGATCATCTGCGCGAAGTCAGCGAAAACTTGATAGAAAACGCCATCAAGTACACCCCCAAAGGTGATGTCGTCGTCGATATCACTGGTGACAACGAAAAAGTTGTGCTCAGCATCACTGATACAGGTATCGGCATCCCCCGCGAAGACCAGTCGCATCTTTTCCAGAAATTTTACCGAGTCGACAATAGCGATACGCGTGAAATTGGCGGCACCGGGCTAGGACTCTACCTCTGTCGACGACTTGCCGAGAGTATGGGCGGACGGATTTGGGTAGAAAGCGAATACAAAAAGGGGAGTACATTCTTTGTCGAACTGCCACGTACCGGACACGACGAGGCCACGCGCCTTATCGAGCAGGCGAGTATCGATGCCGAGAAGCAGGCTGCTGCCGAGCAAGCACAAGCCGAGAGCGACGCGCAGCAGGCTCAAGCTGAATCTTACGCACAGCTCACCGATATGAACCTGCCGACAATCCCGCCCGCTATCGAACCGCAGCCGCTACCTGCCGCACCAGCTGAGGTGCCTATACCTGTTGCGCCGTCACCAGTAGCGCCTCTGCCTGAGCCAGCAGCCTCTCCAGCCCTAGTGCCCGCCCCGGCTCTCGCTCCACCACCTGCTCAACCGGAGCTCATGCAGCCACCCATTCCGGCACCATTAGCCCAACCCGAAGTGCCAACAGTTACTATGCCGGCACCTGTCGTAGCCGCTGCGCCCGCAATGCCACAGCCCATGCCTCAGCCTATGGCGCCAGGACCAGTAAACACACCTCTCAGTGCTATCGAAGCCAATCCTGCGCTGTACATACGACCCGTTGAACCATCTATCACAGTCCCTCCGAGGCAATAAAAGCATAAGTACTATGGTATTTTTTACACACACCATCTACAATAAAGGGCAGATATGACGAAAATATTGTTAGTTGAAGATGACAAGAGTCTCCGCGAGATTTATGGCGTCCGTTTACTAGCTGAGGGCTATGACATTATTTCAGCCGGGGATGGCGAAGAGGCTCTCGCGATGGCTATCAAAGAACGCCCCGAGCTCATCGTCAGTGATGTCATGATGCCAAAGATCAGTGGCTTTGATATGCTCGATATTCTACGCAGCACGACTGAGACAAAGGGTATCAAAGTAATCATGATGACCGCGCTCAGCAGTGAAGAGCAGCGCCAACGCGGCGTGTCACTTGGTGCCGACCGCTATCTCGTTAAGTCTCAAGTTGGTATCGAAGATGTTGTTCGAACTGTTCATGAAGTCCTTGCTGATGCACCTGTCAGTAGTGTTGGCACACCAGCCGCACATCCAGCGCCCGCTGCCGAAGCTGCCGCTCCAGCTGCAGCGCCTGCCGCACCAACTCCAGTTGCACACCCAGCACCAGTTGCTCCTGTACCAGTAGCACCAGCGCCAGCTGCTGCGACACTACCCGGTGTTCCTGCGGCACCACCGACGCCACAGCCTGTAGCACCGGCTCCGCTTCCTGCTCCTGCACCAGCCACTCAGCAACCCGTACCGATTGCTCCTGCTCAGCCTCTCGTGGCTCCTGCACCTGTTGCAGCAGCGCCAGCACCACTTCCTGCTCCAGTGCCTTTACCGGCACCATCTGCATTGCCAGCCCCCACGGCACCACTCACGCCAGTCGCCCCTCCTGCACCCAAGCAGACTCTCGCCAGCCGCGTCATCGAGCCACTACCTTCGTCTACCCAAAAAGCACCTGATTTTGGTAACCTCATGAGTCAAGAGCTATCTCAAGCCTCACCGACACCTTTTGCCGAGAAGCCTGCTGTACAGCCTGGTTCTGCCGCAACGAACATACCGCCAGCACCGCCAACAGCAGTTCCTTCAGGTATGCATTTTGAGGAAACACCACTCCCTGGCACTCCACAAGCACCTGCAGCCCCTGTACCCCCTGCTCCAGGCGCACCATAAGGAGCCTTTGTGACAGACGACAACTCGGTACGACTCAATAAACACCTCGCACTTATGCTTGGTGTTTCTCGTCGTGAAGCCGACACCTTGATAGAGACAGGTATGGTTCGTGTCAATGACACTGTCGCAAAGCTCGGTGGGCGAGTTTCGCCAGATGATGATATTAAGGTCGCAAAAACTACCTTGCCACAAGAAACTCCAGCCTACGTCTATCTGCAGCTCAACAAGCCAGCTGGCTACGTTTGCTCCCGTCGCGCTCAGGGTGACACGCCCACCATCTATAGCATCCTTCCGCCGGAATACCACAAGCTAAAGCCTGTCGGTCGACTCGACGCCAACAGCTCAGGCCTCTTACTCCTGACAAACGATGGTGATTTTGCCTTTGCTATGACCCACCCAAAATTCTACAAAATAAAAGTCTACAAAGTACGCCTCGACTGTGACCTCGAACCACTTCACCAACAGATGATAGGGGAGTTCGGCATCACCCTCGAAGACGGTCGTAGTCAGCTACAGCTCATGCGCTTAAGCGAAACCAATCGCCGCGAATGGCAAGTTACCATGAGTGAAGGGCGCAATCGCCAGATTCGTCGCACCTTCGCCGCTCTCGGCTACACCGTCACACGACTTCATCGTACTGATTTTGGACCATACTCACTTGGGAGTATGAAAAAAGGCGAGTACAAACTCACCGAAAAGAAGTAGGAGCGGGAGCCACGCGCGAAACGCGCGCAGCCCCCGCTCGAAAGTAGCAGTCACATCAACCACGGAGGAGAGTCTCCACCAGGAGCGAGCTCCTCATCTCGTAGCTCGTCCACGGCGACAGCGACAATCCGGTCGCCCTTGCCATCGATCTTCATACCGATGAGGTCGTCAGGCACGAAGACATAAGCGCGATACTCGTCTGGCGAGTAGGGGTCTGCGCAGGGGCTCTGCATGACAATTCGTGCATCGATCGCCCCCAGAAGCTGGGCCACCTCCTCAAAGCTGCTCCATCCCTTCACCTTGTAAGAGATGATGAACTTACGAGACTCACGCACTGCAAGGCCTTGCACGGGCGTCGACTTGCTTCCTTCTTCGGACTGACTCCTGTAGATCAGGTCGAGATAGAGTGTTGCCATTCTTCCGCCTCCACGTTCAGTTTGGGTAAGTACTGCAAGTACTATTTTAACATTATTTTGACCACAAATCAAACAGGGTGGTGCGAGCGAATCTCTTTTTTGGAGAGAAACACTCGCACCACCCGCGGGCGGATAGGGCTGCAGCCGCTACGACGCGAACTGTGCGATGGTCTTATGGTTGACCCACCGCCTCTCGGTGACCCGCGGACCGAGACGGCTCGCTATCATGTCCGAGCGTCTGCCGAGGTACAGCTTCGGCTCCTCCACAATGACCGCCTTGAGCCGTCGGCTCCAAAAGACACCGACACCAGGCTCATCCAGCTCGCGCATCAGCGCACCCCTGCTCTCAGCAGTGACACGAAGCGCGTAGACGAGACTCCCCGGCAAGGGGAACTCGATGCGACGAAACCACTTGCGTGGTTGCTTCGCGTTTTTGTCGCCGACGACATACACGATGAACTCTTGCATCACACCTCGCCGCCCTCCGCGATGCGGATGATGGCAGCAAGCGTGTCCTCGTTCACGTCCACTTCGCTGACTCCCACCAGGACGAAGTTATCGCCGACGAGCCTGAGCGTCCTGCGGTCACCAAGCCGCGCCAACACGATGGTGGGCTTCTCGGCGACCTCCGCTTGCAGCCAATCGCTCGTCTGTGGGATCGCAATCGGTGACAGCTGTTCGCGCGCGAACATCCTCACACTTGTGTGTTCGGCAATGACGACGATGGTCGTATCGGCCTCCATGATGTACTACCTTCCGGTCCATGACCGCTGCGGGGTGCAGCAATCCTAAAATTCATTTTAGCATAAATATAATAAAAAGTCAATGTTGGTTCAAAATGAACAGAGGTCGATGCAGTCTCCCGCTAGGGGAACCACACCGACCTCTCGAGTGTTCAGCGCCGGAAGGGCGACAACGGCGTTCGAGCCTGTACAGCGCGCGCAATCGTATCGACAGCCGACTCGTAGTTGACGGACAATGGCACGTCAACCACCAGGCTCATGGTTCGCACCTTGTCGAAAACTGACGTGTATCCGATCGCCTTGACTGCGCTCTGTGCCACCTCGCTCTCCAGCGGTGTCTGCAGCTTAGCTGCACGAAGCAGGATCGCTTCACGCGCTTCACTGTCGGATCCGCCCCCCATCACTTGCTGGTAGAACTTGTTGCCATACACCACGATGACGTTCAACGTCATAATTTCGCGCTCCTAAGCACTCGTATGAGCCCTGGGATTTCCAGAGCAACCTTCTTATTATAGCACTTTGGCTATATTTTGTAAATATACGCTTATGCTCGCATCAGAGGTGATTATCTGATATACTTAGCACATTATGGCCACCAAACTACCTACCGTTGCGATCATCGGACGCGCCAACGCGGGCAAAAGCTCGCTCTTTAACCGTATGGTGCGCTCACAGCAAGCCATCGTCGCCCGCGAAGCTGGCACGACTCGAGATAACGTGATAGGAAAGGTGACCTATCGACGAGCTGCCAGTAGTGCCGACGAGAGCAGCTCTTCATCAGAAGCGCTGACCCGGTCTCCTGACGTC
>CAZOOQ010000018.1:0-14491 GCA_964581485.1 uncultured Candidatus Saccharibacteria bacterium | reverse complement strand
ACGGGAGCTTGCTCACGTCCCTTTTGAAGCGGAGGAGGCTTTAGCCGCTTTCCCGGTGGGATCACCAAAGTAAATACCCCTCTTCAATGAGGGGTATTTACTTTGGTAAGCTCTCTTCGAGAGCTGAACCCGTAGGGTTCGTGAAGCGAGCAACGAAGTTGCAAAGCGGAAATAGGAAGCCCCGCTAGCCGCGGGCGCGACCGACTTCCCGGCGGTACTACCAAATATACACCTAGCTAGCCGTACTGAGTTGCTTGACAATCTCAAGCAACTTGCGCGGCGTAATCTCGGCTTTGATAAGATACGCGTCGACACGGTGTTCCATCATCGCTCGGGACTCTTCGTTTTGGTCAAAGTTGGTCATGACGATAATCTTGCTCTGGGGTACGAGGTCTTTTTCGCCACCACGCAGGGTCTGCAAAATCTCAGTTCCTCGTTTGTCGGGAAGCATGATATCAAGCAAGATGAGGTCGTATGGCTTATTGATAGCGGCTGTCAGGCCGTCCTCGCCATCGATGATCCAGTCGACGTCGTAATTTTCGTGCTTGAGGCTACGCACGTACATCTCGCCGATAAATCGGTCATCTTCGATAATCAGAATTGAATTAATCATACCCCTAGTATACCGCACATTTCGGATACTACGACCAGAGATACTTGTCGATGAGATGTGCGGGTGTTGGGCAAAACATTAGCCCTTGAACTTGGCATGATTGCGAATCCAGCCTTCGTTGGTCGAGATGAGGTCGGTGTTGGCGTGGTCGCTACTACGTAATTTATCTGCAACTGAAGCATAGGTAGGTACGGTAAATGAGAAAGTTGAGCCTTTTCCTTCTGTGCTGACGACTTCGATCGAGCCGCCATGACTTTCAACAATTGCTTTGCAGATGTAGAGTCCAATTCCCGTGCCCGCGACGCTCTCGCGTGAGCGGTGGGACCGATAGAATTTCTGGAAGAGATTGCCAATGATATTGGCAGGTATACCGATGCCATTGTCTGCAACAGATACTTTGACAAACTCACCCTCTTGCTTTGCATTGATGGCGACGGTGCTGCCTTCGCTGCTGAATTTGATGGCATTGTCGATGAGGTTGCCGATCACCTCGCTGATACTTGAGTGGTCGATCGCAACCGTGGGGAGGTCGGTGGGGATATCAACCGCCAGGATCCGCCGCTGTGACGATGCACGGAGCGCCATGTCATCACGGATTGTGCGGTAGACGGCAGCAATCGTATCTTCATTGAGTCGGACTTGTAGGTGGCGGCGATCGTATTTGCTGGCATTGAGGATATTGTTGACATACGCGGTCAAACGATTGGCGCTGACGACCAATCGATCAAATAACTCTTCTTGGTCTGCCGTCAGGTGCTCGCTAAGCTCAATCTCAAGCACGTCGAGGTAGCCGCGGATGATTGTGATAGGGCCGCGGAGTTCATGCGCCGCAAAGGAGATGAAGTCTAGATCTTCGTCTTCTGGTCGGTATGAGTCTGAAGCATCGAAAAGCACCAGAACTACTTCGGCGGCACTGCCCTTTTCGTAGCTGGCGCTGACATTGAAAATCCGTCGCTCATCATTACCAACGATTCGGTCGGCAACCCGATACCAGGTTTGCTCACCGCGCACCGTTGACTTGCGACAGTTTTTTAGCCAGTCATGAAAGGCCTTTTCGGGCTCAAAAAGCAAGGTGAGCTGCTGGTGCCCGTCAGCGGTTTGTTTGACGGGTGCGGCGCGATTTGCGTAGACGATACGTCCGCTAGCGTCCATGACGACGACTCCGGCGTTGGTGTGGGAGAGAGCGCTCAGCAACGGAACCGATGCGTCACGAGATGTGGCGGTTGGCTGGCTGGCTTTGTTTTTTGCTGAGGCGCCCTCATAGATAAATTGTAAAATCGTGCGAAAGCCATCTTTTGTATATCGTGGGGTGTTGGGATTTGCGAGCGGATAGCGAGGTTTTTCACCAGCAGCACTGGTAATGGCGTTGGTGAGATCTTTGAGTGGTATGAGGAGCTGGAGTGTCAGGACGAGGTTGAGCGAGGTGCTGACTGCGGCAGTGGCGAGAATCGTAATCCAAAATGAACTCTCGGTCACTTCTACGCCACTAATCAGTAGCGATGTTGCCACAATCAACAGCACGGCACCTTGCATCAATACAGTAGCAATAACCGCAAAGCGGTGGTATTGTGGCCAAAAATCACGGAGCAGTTGTTGTGTTGAGGCGGTAGGTTTTTTTACTGCCATGCGATTGCCCCAGTACCATTTGGTATGGCGGTAATCCAAGTTTGACCGCGGTTGAGAGCGATCGGTTTGCCGTCGGCACCGGTGAACTGTAACTGCTCTGCCCGACTATTTTTGTGCCAGGTCGCCTCAGTAACTGTGCCATTTTGGAATATATGGGCGCTGCCGCTGCCTGTCGTCGTGATGCTTTCGCGCCAGCCGTCCTCGAAAATCTTGGCCATGTCAACTTTCATCGCGACGAGAACCGATGGGGCGATTCTCCCCTCCTCGCGGTCATTGCTTGGTTGGCCGCCGATACTTCGCGGGTATGTGTTGGTGGCAGCGTCATAGTCATAGTGTGTGTTGTACCACGCGCTCGAAATCGTCATGTCGATACTGGTAGCGGTTGGGGTTGTGGCTGGTTTGCCGTCGGTGCGCGCAAAGCCGGTGAAGGTTGAGCTGGTGTATTGTTTGCTGGCATTGAGCGCGTCGAGCTTTTCGAAGCTAGTGTAGACATTGTGAGGAGCGTAGCGATCGGTAGCGCGCCAGTAAGCACCCGCGTTGAAAAATTGGTCAATATCACGGTAATTTCCATTGCGGACTTCTGCGAGTGCTGCGGCACTACCACCGATATGCGCGATGCTGGCATTGTAGGGCGCGGCCCAGTCGACATAGTACATACGTAGACTGCGAACCGGGCCGATGAGTTGAGGTTTGGCTTCTTGGTAGAGCGCGAGAAAGCGCGTGATGCCTCCCTCGGCTATTGCTTCGTATACGACACCGGCTTGCTTGAGGCCGCTATGCGGTCGAGCGTCGGGACTGTTTTCAATCATGATGGCGGTGACTGCTTGCTTGATGGCTGCCTCGTCGGCTACTTGTGTGCCGGTCAGTGGTGAGTAGAATGTAGGTGGCGGTGGTGCGGGTTTTTTGGTGACGACTGTTGGTGCTTTGGCGGGTTGTGGCTGCTGTGGCCATAGGGCGACTACAATCCCCGCAATCACCAGGAGTCCTGCGCCAACAATCGCTAGTGTATAGCGTGGATGCTGTTTGACCCATTCCTGTAGTCTGTGTAGCGGTGTTTGTTTGAGGGGTGTACGCGCTTTTTTCATGCTTATGTTTTAGTATATCACGCGTGTCGAAACCGACAGAAGCTGCTAAAAGGCGCTAAGGCGTCGGAGAGTCGTAGTTTTGCCCAGGAGCGCTAGCGTGTCGTTCAGCTGTGGACTAAATGGCGCCCAGGTGGTGATGATGCGGATGAGGCTAAAGAGGATGCCGGGTTTTTGACCGGTAGTTTCGAGGAGTTGGTTGAGAGTGTTTTGTATCGATTCTGGTGTCCAATCGTCGAGCTTTTCAAACTCAGTCTTGACTGTTTGCAACAGATCAGAAATTTCTTCTGGAGAGAGTTTTTTGAGTTGTTTGTTGTCGGTGATGAGCGAATCGTTGCGAGCTGGCTCCTCGAAGAAGTACTTGGTCATGAGCGGCAGCTCGGCGAGTGTTTTGAGGCGGTCTTGGACGAGTCCGAGGACTTGCTTTTTGTAGTGGTCGTCGGCATCGGCGGCACTCGTGGGCCAGTATGGCGTGACCCTACTGTAGAGCTCTTCGAGTGAAAGTGAGCGGATCCAGTGGCCGTTCATCCAGAGGAGGCGTTGCTCGTCGAAGCGTGCGCCGCTACGCTGGACGCGCTCGAGGCTGAATTTTTCGATGAGCTCCTCGCGGCTAAAGATTTCTTGCTCGGTGCCGTCATTCCAGCCCATGCTTGCGAGGAAATTGAGCATGGCTTCGGGGAGGATGCCATCGGTGCGGTACTCCTGGACGCTCTTGGCTCCATCACGCTTGCCGAGTTTTTTCTTGCCGTCGGGCGCCATGATGTGCGGTAAGCATGCCAGCACGGGCGGCGTAATCTCGAGCGCTTCATAGAGGCTGAGGTAGCGAGGAATTGAGCTGATGTATTCGAGCCCACGAATCACATGCGTGACTTGCATCTCGGTGTCATCGACAATGTGTGCAAAGTTGTAGGTCGGCAGGCCGTCGGATTTGATCAAGATGAAATCGTCGAGGACTTCGGGGCCAGCCGAAAGCTCACCCATGACTGGGTCGTGCCAGGTGTAGCGCTTGATATCGGTAACTTTGAAGCGGAGAGGTTGCGTGCCGTCCCACACAGGTGGGTTCTCGGGGCGATAGTCGCGGTACAGAAATGGTTTCTTGAGGGCTTTGGCTTCTTCGCGGAAGGCCTGGACTTCTTCGGAGGTGTACGGGTCGGCATAGGCGAGGTCTTTGTCGATGAGTTGTTGGGCCCATTTCTGGTAATGGTCACGCCGTTCACTTTGGACATATGGGCCGTATTCCCCGCCCTTTCGTGGACCTTCATCCCAGTCAAGACCCAGCCATTCGAGGGTGTTGAGTATCATATCGGTCGAGCCTTCGACAAATCGCGCCTGGTCGGTATCTTCGATGCGGAGGATGAACCTCCCGCCTTGCTGACGCGCGAGCAGATACGGAAATAGCGCCGAGCGAACATTGCCGACATGAATATAGCCAGTAGGGCTAGGTGCGAAACGAGTACGAACTGTCATATGCATAGTATACCAGATAGACTCTAGAGATATTTTGAGCCCCGTCACTCAGAAACGGGACTAAACACAGTGTCGGAGGCATAAATCATATAGCGGTCTTTTGGTAGGAATGAACTATTTTTTCTTAGAACTTAGAGCTTAGAACTTAGAACTTCCCTCACATGCTCGTCGCAATTCGCTTCACCTGGTCGGTGGAAAGCGGTGCGTTGCCCGAGATAGTGTAGAGGATACCGCCGTTGATCCACGCGGCGTTGTTTTCGTAGGTGTAGATAGTGAGGCCGTTGACCGAATCGGTCGCATACTTGTCGCCAGCTTTTGGGGTGACGTAATTTTCGAGCACTGCTGAGGAGTCCCAGCCGGATTTTGTTTGGTTGACCGTGAAGGTCTGAGGGCCTCCGTTGGCAGCAAATTTCATCGTGACGCTTCCCTGTTGGTAGGCAACTGGCCCACTGAGGCTATAGCCAGATGGCTGGTAGGCAGGATAGGTGGCGTTTATGCCTGCCTGGGCGGCGGCGACGCGAGTGCTGAGGGCTGGCATATTGAGATATGTGAGATATCCGCCGAGAAGCAAAAGTGCCATCGCGCCCGAAGCGACGCTGGCAAGACGGCGCTTTGGTGCTGATTTTTTGGCTCGCACGTCCTTTGCTCGCTTGCTAGGCATAGCGGCTGTGGCCTTGTCGAGAGCCTCTTGCTTGAGAACTTGGGATGGTTTGACAACCCGGGCGACCGGTTTGGTGGTTTTTTGTGCAACTGCGTGCGTCAGACGGTGTGGAGCTGGGCCAATGTCACTGATGACAGGACCTTTTTTGGTGAGCTCAGCGGGCTTGGTGCGCGGTGCAAAGCGTGTGATTTTTTGGTGCACGGTCGGCGCATTGGCGCGCTGCTGTTTCTTGAGCGTGATGCTTGGCGCGACTGGCTGAGGTGCTGGCTTGGGGGCTGCGACTTTTGGTGTTTTTTTCTCGAGACGAACGTATTTGCGACTAAGAGTACTCGATTTTTGCAGCGAGACATGTACTGAGGCGGCCGGACGCTTGTGTGTGCTTGTCGTACTGCGTTCGGCGCGCAGTGGCATGCCGGTGCGATGGTCGTAGACGATGCCGTTGATTACCACAGTTTTTTTGGTCATAATTCCCCTTGTGAATATGAGCTACCCTGCTCATGCTTACCTCTATCATAGTTGAGGCGACGCAACTTGACAAGTACCTACTCGCGGCTCCCCACTGCGGATGGTATACTAAAGAGCATGTATCACAAGGTTAGCAAACGTCGTAAACGCGCTCAGCTTGCCTTTGTGTATTTTGTCATGGTGATGGCAGTGCTATCGGGCTTGGCAGTGTTGTTGATGGTGGTCCAAGGCTATCGGTTTAATCGGTTTGACGGCAAAGTCGAACAAGGTGGGCTTGTGCAGTTCGATTCGCAACCAGCTGGCGCAGATGTGACACTCGACACGATGAGACTTGGGGCGCGAACTGCGA
This sequence comes from uncultured Candidatus Saccharibacteria bacterium, assembly GCA_964581485.1. GTDB lineage: Bacteria > Patescibacteriota > Saccharimonadia > Saccharimonadales > Saccharimonadaceae > Saccharimonas. The sequence continues at coordinate 8,228 of CAZOOQ010000018.1, read as the reverse complement.
GCAAGATTACGGCGAGTGCTGGTGAGCATACTGTAGTGATGAGCAAGCCGGGCTATACGTCATGGCAAAAAACCGTCACCGTGAAGCCTGGTGCGGTGCTCTGGCTGAACTATGCGCGCATGCTTCCTGTGACGCCACGCACTGACACTGTGCATAGTCAGGCAGTGATATCTGACTCTTTGGCCTCTCCTGACAAAAAGAAGCTCGCCGTACTGGGTGCTGCCAATGACCCAACCATCACACTGCTGTCTATTGATAGCGACACCGCGACCCCAACTAAGCTTGTTTTGCCAGCAACAGCGTACACCGCAGCGCCCGATCCTGCCAGTCAGCGCTTCGATTTGCTCGCTTGGGACAAAGACAACCGGACGATGCTCATGCAGCATAGCTATGGTGAAACAACCGAATTTATCCAAGTAGATACGCGAGATATCGCACAGTCGCACAATATCTCTGCAGCTTTGGGGCTTGTGGTCCGAAAAGTGGTGTATTCATACGCCGATAGCAACCTTGTCTATCTGCTCACCGCGACCAATGAACTGCGACAAGCGAATCTGTCTGAACGCACCGTGACCGGTCCGCTGCTGACCAACGTCGCGGATATGGCACAGTTCGACAAGGCGACAATTACCTTTACGACGCTGCCAGATAGCAATCAGGTGCGGCAAGCTGGGTATTTGACAATCGGCACCAACAAGCCCAAGATTGTACGCAGTCAGGCAGAGGACGACGCGACGACGCTCGGCCTGCGCATCGGGCGCTACTACAACACGACCTACGTGGTGATTTCGCATGGCGACCAACTTGAGATACTGACCGGTGGTTTGCCGAGTAGCGACAGTACAAATGTACTCAGCCTCAAACGGATCGCACTTCTCAAAGATACTCCCGCTGACAGTATCGGCTTCTCGCCGGGTGACAATCGATTCGTCTATGCCCAGAAAGGCACCAGTGTCGTGACCTATGACCTGGAGTTATTGCAGCGTGCAGCCATCAGCCTGCCCGCAGCGGTCGAGCGAGATATTGATTGGCTCGATGGCTATCATATTGCAACTAGTCTTGGCGGTGCGGCGACTTTTATGGATTTTGACGGTACAAATCACCAGACTATCGCCACAAAAGACGTGGCAACTCAGCCGATAGTTCTGGCAAATGGCAACAAGTACCTCTACCATGTTAGCCAGTCTGAGAGTGGTGGTGCGATTGTGCGCACCAAGCTGTCGCTTGACTAAGCGTAGCCTATACTAGTTTCTGCCGCCAAAAATACGCTGGAGAAATGTCGGTGAGTTGCTTGGCATCTGGGCGGCTGTTGCGGCTGGGGCGACTGGCTCTGTCGCTGTATTGGCTGCAGTTGGGTCTGGACTGACTTGATCGGCAAAAACCAATAAGCGATTCAGAGCGGTACCGAGCGGCGTACAGGTGACGAGTGTGATGTGCGGCTTGTCGCTTTTGCCGATAAGTGCCGAGACATCAGTCGGCTTGACGACTTCCGTGCTGGTGATGGTATAAGTGTAGCGCTTGCTGTTGTAATTGACATAAATCGTATCGCCTTGCTGGAGCTGCTCGAGCCGTGCAAAGATAAACTTGTAGTCACCGCCATCCATCCAGTCGTTGCTGCTGTGGCCTGAGACAACAAAATTACCTTTTTCACCCGGTCGAGCATTGGCGCCGGGAATATTAAACCATGCGACACCCTTGTCCATCGCCTTGTTGAGGGAGTTTTGATCGCTGGCAATTGCGTCCCACACGATTGGTACCTGGACGGTGATTTTGGGGATGATGAGTTTTGGCTCTGGGCCGACATCGACGGCGGCCGATGGGTCGATGATGAGTGTCGATGGATCCATGTTGCCTGGGCTCACATAGGCTGCGACATTTGAAAAGATAACACGGTTGTATTGCAGAAAAAGAAAGGTCAGCATCACTAAAATAGCTGCTGCTGCGGGAGCAAAGTGCCGGCTTTTCTTCACGGTCGTTGCTTTGGTTGCAATCTCTTGACGCAAACGACTGCGCAGGTCATACATAGCCTCATCTGGGGTCATGGTTGCGTCTTCTACGGTATCCTGCTGCTCCTTGGCGGCAAGATGTTGTTTGGCGGCGTGGACCTGACCAACATAGTAGCGTTCATAATACTGCTGGTAGTAACTCTGCCATGCGCTATGGTATTTTGACCAAGAGCCAGGCTCAGCGGCATGCTGCGTGTCAGTGTGGGTGCGCTCATAAGGGTTATTGACGGCAGAGGCCTGATTGTCATACTGAATATTGCCAGTCGCTGGTTGAGTAGACGTTTGTGTTGATTGTTCGATAGGCTGAGTGAGTTCTTCGTCCTGGTGGAAGATAGAGTTGATTTGACTACGTACCACATCGGCGGCAGCTGCAGCAGAGTTGCCTGTCGCCCCAGGAGAAGTGTCTCCACTCTCAAAAGCCGTCGACTGACGCGGCGGTACCACTATAGGCGCAGTTGGTCGGGTGTTATCGGGTTGCATAGCTTTGTATCTGATATCTAGTATACAGTAGGAGATAGATATCGGCTATGGCTATGAAGTGCTCACAAGATTTTGGCGACAGGAGGCTTTAGCCTAGGCTAAGCGATTAAATTATTTCTGGTACCGCGGACCGGACTTGAACCGGTACGTCCCGGAGGACACAAGATTTTGAGTCTGGCGTGTCTACCAATTCCACCACCGCGGCACTAGAAATAATTTAATATGCGAGCCTGCGAGCTGTCTACCAATTCCTTGCGCCGTCGGCACAAGAGATGTGTCAATTACTTTTTAAACGTGCAACAGATGATATTGTAGCATATTATGCGCTGAGAGCATGTGCGAGTGCTCCCAGAAATGCCGGGGAATACTGCTGTCTGCCTGGGTGGACGATATTTTCCTCAGTAACTTTTGCTTGTAGCTTGCTCATGATAACTCGACGCGCTTCGTTAATGCGCTCAGCTTCATCTTCGGTAATACCTGGATGACCATGATGTTGCCGCAAGAGTAGTCGAGTAATTGAAAGGCCTTGGTTGCCAAACTCTTGCGCGCCAATGACGCACAGTTTTGGGTACCTCGCCTCCTCTGTCGCAGTATCGCGTTCCGTTGATTTGACGGAAATGGGAATTCGATATCCATTGCCACGCTTACGGACATACGCTAGCAGGTCGGTTTGCTGCTCGATATCCTCGATGGTCGAGGAAGGCAGTGAGACTAGGTCGCCGCTTTGTGGATAATTAATTAGTGCCATAACAGTCATTTCTTGTATCCAGCCGCGGATATGAGGCAGTTGCTGAGTAAGCTGAAGTGTATTTCGGGTACTGTGAGGGGTGCTTTTTAAGATGTCGACGTATTCGAGCGCAGGTTCGATAAGGTCAAGAGATTTGCCTAGAATACCGTTCGCCATATCTTGACGAATATAGTGACTGCCGTTCCGACCAATCGTAAAAGGCAGTACGATGCGCTCGATTACAAATGAAGACCCAGTGGCATAGCGCAGGGCATCAGTCCAATTCTCTTTTGGGTCAAATTTCTCTACGATATGGCCCTCACTACCATTACCCGGTACTGCTTTTTCGACGAGACCTGATATGTCGGGAGCCACACCTTGCTCTAGCGCATAGAGTATATCACCGATATGTTTGTCGATGCTAATTGACTCAACTCTAGAGGTTAGCCCATGATATGTCGCGTGCTCAAAAGCCCTGCGAGCAGGGTCAGTCATACGTGGTGTATGTTGTGGTTTTTTTGGCACGCGGTCCATCTTGCTATTATAACACGAAAATAGATAATGGTCAATCAACTGTCGCCGCGTACCTCTATAGTTTTGATAGTGGGCTTATGCTGGCGGATGAATGAGCGCAAAATTTTGTAGGTGTCGATGTCAAATGCGTTGTCGAGTTCGCTCATGCTGTCAAATTCGTGGTCGACGATGCCGACGGGTACCCATTGGTCGATAATCATCGAGCGCCTTGTGCTAATCGGTACCGAGATGCGACCAGGGTACGGCCAAGTTTCGATTTTGGTGCGCTCGAGGGCGAATTCTACGCGCGGGTTGTAGCTATCGGGCTGTTCTTTGCTGCCACAGGCACCTTTGCAAAGTCCCAGTTGGTAGCGGAAGCAGAAGCCAGCTGACTTCTCTAGCCCGAGGAGTTTTGGGCAGAGCTGGTAAGTGCGGGCGATGCTTTCCAATGTGCTTTTTGCTTGAGCCTTGGTGGTGTAGACGCCGTACACATTGTCTAGATCCGCATAGGTCGAGAGGTCGGCGCTACCGATAGTGATCGTGAGATACCCAGCCTCATCGATTGACTTAATGAGAATATGCTGCGTCTTTTTGCGGCGGAGTTTTCGGTTAAAGATTGGCTGGAGTTCCTTGACTTTTGCCGATTCGAGCAAGAGCGCTTCGACTTCTGTCTCAGTGGTGATGTACGTGACGTTATGACTCTGCAGCGACAAGCGCATTTCTTTGGCGATGGTCGTCGCACTAGTGAAATGTGAACGCACTCTGGCGCGGATATTGACACTCTTGCCGACATAGAGTGGGAGCCCCTCGTCGTTCTCAAATATATACACACCTGGCGTCTCGGGTAGCGAGGTGATGAGTGACTGGTCGACTTGCGGCGGCAAATGCTTGGTCTTGAGCTGCGCGGCCATGTTGGCGCGCATCATTTCCTCGCCTTTTTGGGCGAGGGTCAGCTGGGTGTATTGCAACATCGCCAGCGCATCATCGTAAGCGCGGTGGCGCTTGTCGGTCGCAAGGCCGTGACGGTTGATGATTTTTTCGAGACTATGCCCACGGTGCTCGGGCCAGAGCGCGCACGACATCTTGACCGTACAAAATAGCTTCGGGGTGAACGCCATATCGCAGGCTTTGAACTCTCGTTTGAGAAACGAATAATCAAACAGCACGTTGTGGGCCGCAAACACGCAGCCCTCTATAAATTCGTGTAGTTGCACCGCGATATCTTCGAAATACGGCGCTTGCACCAAGTCGTTATTTGTAATTCCCGTCAGTGTCGTGATCCAATGTGGAATTGTCGATCCGGGGTTCACGAGTGATTGATAGGTATCGACGATCTCGCCGTGCTGCACCTTGATGGCGGCAACTTCAATCACCCGCCCCCGCGGCCCATTTCCTCCATTGGTCTCGATGTCGACAAAGACAAACGGCGTCTCAAACATCTCTCTAGTATACCGCTACCGACCACATGTAGTCGTGAAGATTGTTACTCAGACGACACGAGGCTGGCGGTGATCGCTTCGAGCGGTTGGCTCGGCGTCCACATCAGGTAGGTTGCAGCACGGGCGGCAGTGTGGCCACGCCAGATGGCCATCGGGCTATCCCACTTGGTCGTCGTGACTTGCCCGCCGTGAGCGACGATCAGGGTGTCGCGGTGGAGTACCGCGAGGGTGACGGGATAGGTGATGGTAAATTTGTGCACCGCCTCGACCAGCTGCATGAGCTGCATGCTAAAGGCCAGCATTTTCGGGTAGTAGACGCTTTGAAATAATTTCTGCAGCTGCGCGAAGCTGAGCACCAGCACGGTTTGCGGACGGTTGACCAGCAGCTCACCATCATTCTTCACCAGGTCGATTGCATCGCGAGTCAGCACTAGCGGTCCTTCATAGTTTCGCAGTATATCGCTATAGGTAATGGCAGTTTCGCTATTGCGTCCTGCATCGCCAGCCAGCAAGAGGCAGCTCGCCCAGTGCCCTAGCGCCAAAGCATCTGGGAGTGCATCTTTTGCCAGGCTGCCGCTGGGGTTGCAAGCACCAAATATCACGTCGGTCATACTGCTGGGGATTTGCTTGCGTAAGCAGTCCGGTAGCAGCACGCGGCACTCCCCTGCACCGGTCGTCAGTGCGGTCTGGTAGCTCTCGGCGACGCCCGCGAAGCCGAGTTTGTTGCCGCCGATAATCCCGAGCCTACCGCGTGCACTGCGCTGCTCGGGTTTGCCCCATTCGATGTCGGGAAAGAGCGGTTTAGTGGGATCTTGTGTCTGCCAGTAGGTATGATCCATCAGGCCCTTTCTCCATGGTGTACATGACATTTTTGCGTTCGACGGCAATGGTCCAGCCATTGGCGAGCGCTTTTTCGAGCAATTCATGAGTTGGATTAAAGGCAATCGGGTGGTCCACCATCTCGAGCATGCCGAGATCTCCATTACTATCGCCGATTGCATAGCTGTCCTTGAGAGTGAGGTTGTGCGTCTCGAGAAGTTTGCGAATGATTTTATCTTTGCCGGTGTGAGTTTTTTTGATATTGCCTGTAAAATACTCATCACCTCGCTCCCACTCTTGACCGATCCAGCCATCAAAGCCATATTTTTTGGCGAATGGCTCCACGAGCTCGATTTGCGATCCGCTGATAGCGACGAGGAAGTAGCCTTCTTTTTTCAAACGCTTGATAAGGTCGCGGGTGTAGACGTAGACATTTTCGGCTTTTTTGGCGAGCACGCGTTTGACCGCCTCTTCGTAGTCCTCGATACGGATCGAAGTCGTGAGCGTGTCAAACGCATCAGTCAAAATCTTTTCGAACTCTTCGAACGCATTGCCGTTGAGCCGCCCGCGGTATTCGCGGTGCTTGAGAGTCAGCGTGTCGGCTAGCTCTTTTGGTATCTTGCCCATTTTTGTCAGCTCATAGGCGACTTCGCGGTACAGCCCGCTGCGAAACAGCGTACCATCGATATCAAATGCTGCGAACTTTTGCTTGGTCATAGTTTGGTGATTGTACCCTACATTAGAGGATTTGTCGAGACTATAGCCCCACAGCTAATTGCCCATAATTCCGCTGACTCGAGTCTCAATATCAAGTACAGGCTGTTCGACATTCTCGAGTCGAATGTCGTGCGTGAGCAGCTTGTCGTCGGCATCAAATGTGAAATAGCCTTGGACTTTTTCGCCTGCTAGCACTTGTGGTAGCCAATACTGATCATCATCCCACATATCGGTGTATGGAATTTCGCTTATCTTAAACCATTGTGGTGCCATTTCTTCACTCTCAGTCGGCTCACCGAGCCATTCATCGCAGAGGTAGGCATAGACGTACATATGCCAAGGATTTGGCGTATCGGCGTCTTGGATGAAGTCAAGTTCTGCGACTTTTTGGTAGCGCTGCGGCGTGATGCCTACTTCTTCGCGCGTTTCACGGACGAGTGCTTGCTCAATCGTCTCGCCATCTTCTAGTTTGCCACCGACACCATTCCATTTGCCTGCTCCAAAGCCGCGCTTTTTCATCGCGAGCAAGATTTCATCGCCACGCCGCGCAAACAGTAGTGTCCGTCTAATATCAGTGTGCTCTTCGATCGCCATAGTTTCTCCCTTCCTATGGTCTTGTACGCTCATACTCTATCGGGAACGAATACTTTTTATTATACCAAAAATTTTGGCATAGCCTCGTGCAGCGAATTGAGTTATAACTCGATACTTACAGGACAGTGATCGCTGCTATCTCTTAGGAGGGAAATCCCTCCGAGTCGGTTTGGAATAAATCCAAACTCGACTCTCCTCCCTCTAAAGCTCGGCTTACGCCTCGTGCAGCGAATTGAGTTATAGATCGATACTTACAGGGCAATGGTCGCTGCTACTTCTTAGGAGGGAAATCCCTCCGAGTCGGTTTGGAATAAATCCAAACTCGACTACCCTCCCTCTAAAGCTCGGCTTACGCCTCGTGCAGCGAATCGAGTTATAACTCAATACTTACAGGACAATGGTCGCTGCCCATGACATCAGCATGGATTTGCGGGTTTTTGACTTTGTCGGCGATTGATTTGCTCGCCAGCCAATAGTCGATGCGCCAGCCGACGTTGCGGGCGCGGGCATTTGCCCAGTGAGTCCACCACGTGTAGGCTTCGGCTTTGTCGGGGTAGGCGGCGCGGAAGGTGTCGACGAATCCTGCGTCGAGGAAATCCTGGAATCGCTCTCGTTCTTCGTTGGTGAAACCGTGTTTGCCAACGTTTGGCTTGGGGTTGGCCAGATCAATCTCTTGATGAGCGACATTCATATCGCCACAATAAAGTACTGCCTTAGCGAATTGCTGCGTTGCACCCTGTGATACTCCTGAGTCGTATGTTGAATACGACTCAGTCCGTTTCTCGGCTGCGCCTTGCACTTCATCTAAGCCAGTACTTTCTTGAAGTTTTGCGAGAAACGATCCGTCTTCAAGCTGCCGCAAATACGCCAATACTGCCCTATCCCACTTGTCGTAGCGCAGGCTCAGGCGGCTCAGGTCACCCTTGCTGTTTG
>CAZOOQ010000017.1:0-15080 GCA_964581485.1 uncultured Candidatus Saccharibacteria bacterium | reverse complement strand
TCGCCGACATGGACACGAGCATCTCGACCATGGTCAACTCTGGTGCGCGTGGTAACATCACCAACGTCAAGCTCGCAAGCGCGATGATTGGTATCCAGGTGGATGCTGCCAACTGCGAAATCGAGCTGCCAGTACGCAGCAACTACAAGCGCGGACTCAGTAGCCTGGAAGCCTTTGTGGCAACTCGTGGTGCCCGCAAGGGTCTCATCGACACCGCGCTCAAGACCGCTGACTCAGGATACTTGACTCGCCGTCTCGTGGACGTAAGCCAAGATGTCTTCACTGTGCCAGACGAAAAGGGCGACGACAAGGGCTTCGCAATCTACCGCAACGAAACTGACCTCACGATGATTGACTTTGGCAACCGCCTCTACGGTCGCTTCACCGCCGAGGCAGTCCCAGGTCATATCGGTGCCGACGAGCTCATCACGCACAAGATCGCCGATGCGATCCAGGCTGACGAGAAAGTCACTGAAGTGGTCATCCAAAACGTCCTTTCGACCAACAACCTGCGCGGTATCCCACAGCGTAGCTACGGTATCGACATGGCGACTGGCTACCTCGTCGACACGGCGCAACCTGTCGGTGTCATCGCCGCACAGTCGGTCGGTGAGCCAGGTACACAGTTGACACTCAATACCTTCCACAGCTCTGGTGTCGGTGGTTCTGACATCACCCAAGGTCTGCCTCGTGTTGAAGAGCTCTTTGAAGCCCGCAACCCGAAGGGTCAGGCGTTCATGAGCGAAGTTACCGGTACTGTCGATATCTGGGAAGATGGCAAAAAGTACATCATCCAGGTGACACCAGAAGCCGGACATGTCGAACGCATGCCACTCGAAGGTCGCACCGTCACCGTCAAATCTGGCAGCAATGTCAAGGTTGGCGATGTGCTCGCGACTGCCGATGGCGAAGCGCACCCATTGATTGCACCGTTTGACGGTGTCGTCGAACTCGCCGAAGACACGCTGGTGATTGCGGCCAACGCATCTGCGCCAGTGCGCTACGAAATCCCTGGCAATTCACAACTTGTTGTCAAGAAAAACGACCGAGTCGAAGCGGGTGACCGCCTGACAATCGGATCACTGAACTTGCACGACTTGATGCGCCTCAAGGGTACCGAAGCCACGCAGCGATACATCATCAACGAAGTGCTCCGTATCTACGCAGCACAGGGTCAAGACGTTGCCGACAAGCACCTCGAGATCATCGTGCGACAGATGTTCAGCCGCGTGCAGATCGAAGATCCAGGTGATAGTACGTTTGTGACTGGCGATATCGTCAGCAAAGCAAGCGTCGTCGATGCCAACAAAGCACTCGCTGCCGAAGGCAAGTCGCTCGCGCAGTACACGCAGTTGCTCCTCGGTATCACCAAGGTCAGTATTTGGAGCGATAGCTGGCTCTCAGCTGCATCGTTCCAGGACACGACTCGTGTGCTCATCAGCGCTGCAACGAGCGGTCGCGCTGACCACCTTGGCGGTCTCAAAGAGAACGTCATCATCGGTCGCAAGATCCCAGTTGGAACTGGTGCTCGCGCGCTGTCATCTGAGCCAACACCCGAAGACGAATACGTCGAAGGTGTCGAGCTCGAGATGGCCGAGAGTGAAATCGGTGCCGATGTCGACCTAGAGTCGTAGCACTCTGAGGGACATATCAATACCGCCTGGAACTTCCAGGCGGTATTTGGTTGGAGAGACGCAGGTTGCCTAGAGGGCTACTGTGGCTTTTTCGTTGTTTGTGGCTGTGTCGTAGCAGCCGTGCCCGAGGTAGGCTTTTTTGAGGTCAGGTGTGCTGAAGGATGTGCATGGCAGGATATTTTGTGTGCCAGTGAAGTAATGCCATGACTTGTCGGGCATCTGATAAAAAAGCTGTGCTGAGCCACCCATACCGTATTCGCCTTGATCAGTGACACCTGAGACTCCAAGGTCGAGCGTCGCGTATCCAGGTGTTTTGCTGGCGACGACCTTGGTCGGGTCACCGCTCATCGCAAGTTGCCCGATCTTGATAGTAGAGGGAAGGAGTGCATAGTACGGCTTGAACGCTTCGGATTTCGCTTTGATACGAGCCATGTTTTCGCAGCCGACTTGGACAAGGTGATTGCCGGTAGGATTGTTGGCAGTCTTTGTGACGGTCACGCGGCAGATGACGTCTTGGTGTGTATAGTTGATGATAAGCATCGCGTCACCATCGCCATCTTGAATTTTTTTCTCAGCAAATCCAAGTTCTTTGAGCTGCTTTGCGATTGCTGCCGTTTCGACACTTGACTGACTGTATGCGACGTCTTTTTTGGCAGCAGCGCCTGGAGGTGAGACTGTGACGTAGTAGTCATAGCCAGCTACTTTGATAGGCTGCATCGGCATGTCATTTGTTGCGGCATAGCCAGTAGTGATTGTTGCAAGTACAGTCTTTGCATCGAGTGTTGTCGCTGTGGTCGGTTGGGCAGGTTGAGAGGTGACACCGGTAGGGGCTGACGTAGTCGGTGTTTCAGCGTACATTTTGTATACCACCACTGTCGCTGCGCTACTCAGTGCTGCAACCAGTAGTATCGACAAGAGTACGAGCAGTGGCTTGCTGCGCCGCTTGGTCTTCTCCTTCTCGAGCGCAGAGGTCGCCGATGCATATTGGTTCTCGCGGTGAACGTCACTGAGCGCATGGTCGTTATTTACGTTCTTGCGTCCGGTGTTCATCGGAAGATTTTCGATTTCGTCAATTGTCTTCTCTTCTTGTTTCACGATATATTCCTTTCTCTGACTCTTGTGTGATGATCGACAGTAGCAGAAAGGCGATTTACCCTACATGCACGGCTCGCTATGTAGCTAGCGCTTTCTTGGTTGTACGGTTTCAGCGCGTTTTTGCGCGAGATTGTAGCAGGGTTTATTGGTGTAGGCCAGCCGGAGATTGTCATTGTTTTCGTAGAGCTGGCAGGCAAGTGTGCTTGCGTCCTGCACTCTGGTGGTGAAAAAGCGCCAGACTTGATCAGCACCTTGATAATACATACTACGCGAATTTTGATTGAGCAGGACTCCGGTACCACGAGGTTGGCGTTCGGACACAGGGCCGAGTGAGATTTCGGCAAGCGTGAAGCCTGCGTTGGCGCTGGCTTCGAGGGAGGCCTTGCCGATAAAGCTCGTCGGAATACTGCTATTTGCCAGCGATACATCGGCCTCATAAAACGGCTTCTGAGCCTTGGCGTAGCTATCGTACGTCGACATATTGAGGCATTTCACTTCTAGGAACGTTGGTGTACTAGGTGTATTTGGTTTGTAGCTCTGTATTTGACAGATGACATCGTTGCGAATAAAGTCGGCCAAATAGTTATTGATGCCGATACCATCCTGCAGCTGATGTTTGGTGAATTTATCATAATCAAGCGACTTCTCCATGGCTGTGATATTTTCTTGTACCAAATCTGCCTCGACATCCCCAGCGATACTTGTCGGCGTGACCTCGGGCGTATCAGGGACGACCGTATAAAATACATTGCCGCTCGTTTGCACTGCAGTACTGAGCGACGAGCGAGCGGTCGTCGTGCCCTTGTAGTAGACACGCAGATGCTCGATTACTTGCGCGGCGGTGAGGGTTGTGACAGGCTCCTCGACCTTGGGTGCAGGCTTTTGGACTACTGGCTTGGGCAGGATAGGCTGGATCGCAATAATCACCGCAATGATAATACCGACTAGCACCACGCCAACCGTCGCGGCGAGCGCAATCTTTACCTTTTTTGGCTGGTAGTTGCGAGGCTTTCCCTCATACATTGGATGTAGATAATCATCCTGAAGTGGCGGCAGGTCAGTTGCCGGAGGCGGAGAGTCGGGTCGTATATTTGGATCGGTCATCGTCGCGTGTGATTGTCCTTATGGTATGTATTATATATGAGTTTGTGCGTATTCCTAGCCTATTTTGCAACAACTCTAGAACGACTAGGTTGACTCCTGTAGACAAGCGTGTGCGTATTTGCTATACTACAAAGCGAGTTTCTTTCTTGTCTACCACTGAGGTGAGTGTGAAGCCTCTAGGTGGCCAGGAGACGTCATGATGTGCTTGCTGCACGATCGTGACAAATATGGATGGCCTTTAGCAAGCCAGCAAATAATAACAAAGTAGAAGATGGACGGTAGACGTTAGGAGATTTTTTCCAACACCCAATATCTATCTCTATCGTCTACTTATTTACAATCGGAGATCTGTATGCCAACAATCAACCAATTGGTACGCAAGCCGCGCAAAAATGCTCTGAAGAAGAGTAAATCGCCCGCGCTTGGTCGTATCCACAATGCCCTCAAGACTCGGTACTACGAGCAAGATGCACCACTCAAGCGTGGTGTCTGTGTCAAAGTAACCACCAAAACCCCAAAGAAGCCGAACTCAGCCCTCCGTAAGGTCGCTCGCGTGCGCCTGACGAATGGTCATGAAGTATGGGCATACATCGGCGGAGAAGGTCACAACCTCCAGGAGCACGCCGTTGTGCTCGTACGTGGTGGCCGTGTGCCAGACCTTCCAGGTGTTCGCTACCACATCGTTCGTGGTGCGCTCGACCTCCAGGGAGTTGCAAAACGTCAACAAGGCCGTAGCAAGTACGGTGCTAAGAAGGCGGAGAAATAGTGATGAAAGTAACAAGTATCACGTCACAAGTCACAAGAAAGTTTCAAGTAACAAGTAGCAAGTCAATATCGTCGCTAGCGACACAAGACTTGTCACTTGATACCTGCTACTTGATACCTGCTATCGACCGAAGGGAGATTGCGTAATGCCACGAAAAGTTACTAAGAAACTACAGCGAAATATCAAGCCTGACCGCAAATACCAGAGCGTACTCGTGCAGCGTTTGATCAACAAATCGATGCTTGACGGCAAAAAACTTGCCAGCGAGCGCATGGTCTACAGTGCTCTCGAGCAAGCTGCCAAGACCCTAAAGAGCGAAGAGCCACTTGAAGTGTTTGAAAAAGCCCTCAAGAATGTCTCTCCAAACTTCGAAGTCAAAAGCCGCCGTGTCGGTGGTGCGAACTACCAGATTCCATTCCCAGTGCAAGGTCACCGTCAGCTCCATTACGCGTTTAGCTGGCTCGTGCAATCTGCCCGTGGTCGTAGCGGTATCCCGTACGAAAAGCGCCTGGCGCTTGAAATCGTCGATGCCTACAACGAAACCGGTGCTGCCTACAAGAAAAAGGAAGACACCCACAAGATGGCCGAAGCCAACCGCGCATTCGCTCACTTTGCTCGTTCGTAATCATACGAATACCACATATACTGCTTCTCCTTGCGAGAGGCAGTATTTTGTTGGTAGAATAGCCACTATGTTTTTGGGTAAAAAAGAATCTCAACCCCACAGACCGTCGGTCGAACAATTTCACGAATCGGCGCTACGCTACTTGCGCGATGATTATATTCGACTCAACCCATTTACGGGCCTCTACAAAGATTATGGAATTCACCGAATGTCAGACATGAGAATTATAGCCGAGGAGTATGAAGCCGAAGGCAAAACCGCCGAACCATTTGATGTCGAAACCTTCGCACTCCGTCAGCTCGCTGCCTATGCAAAATTGCGTCACGAGTTAACTGACAGAGAGACCACAAGCCTCACTAGGTAATGCTTGACAGCCAAAAAGCATATACGCTATAACTGTAGGTAGATGAGAGCAAACACAGACACGAGGCAACAGGACTAGCATGGCCGCAGAGCGACTGTCGTCTATCCGAAACGACCAGTCACTCGCGCCCCTTCTCGACAAATCAACTCTACTGTATGTCGATGCAGCAAACAAGATACGTGCAAAAGACAAAATCGATACACCGCTCGACGAGTATGGTGTTCCGCGCCGCGTCGAGCTGATGCGGCAAGTGCTGGCAACTGTCGAGACAGCTCACATATGGACGGGGTTTTATGACGTGCACCATGCGGCGTGGGAAGGTAGCACGTACCGCAGCATCATTGTTGACGATGAGCCTCTCGGTGCGAATTACCGTGGTTGCTCATCGCTCAAAGTCACATTGCCTCGCCAGCTGCACAACTATACGCACGCGATTTCGCACGAGCCGCCTATTCCGCCTATCGATGTGATGCGCCAGTACGCACTCGAGCATGGCCAGGTCAATCGGCTCTACGATACGGTCAAGCTGACGAGTTATGTTGATTTTCCTGACCTGCAGAGACTGGACCACGAGGAAAAGGAGCAGTTACGCCACGAATCGTACCTCAGAAAGCTCGAAACCATGGCCGACGGCGAGATTGGAGTTATGCCCGACCGAGAATATCTTTCTCGACTTGAAGTACGCCAGGCACGTGCCGCGCTGCGATCGATCGCTAGAGTGCAAGGTCTATCCAACTCTCGAAAAGCCGCAAAGGTATTTTTTGCACGCGCCGCATAGAAACAGTTGCTTTTTACAAATTGAAACCCTACACTAATCAGGTGTACGGGTGGCAGAAAGTGTTAAATATGCCAAAAAATCCAGAATTTGACCGTGAAAAATCATTATTTGATTCTATTGACCAAACAAGAATTGATCCGGCTTTTCGTGATTTCTTAACAGACGTCATGAAGGCCCAGTCTGAGCTCGATGAGTGCGATGAGCTCGATCTTGATGATGCGATGGGAGTTATGAATAGTCTCAATGATCTATGGGAGGATCTAGCCTGGTATCAGCGACACTGTACGCTAACTGGTAAGATACGTCTCGTTCCAGGCCATGATGCATCAGCGGATTGTCTAACAGGCTTTGTCGAGGAGAATAATCCATGCAAAGATGACACCGGGCAACTATACTACGACGCAGTAGACCTGACATTTGTAGCAGCTGGCTTTACGCTCAATATCGACCATGACGAAGGGGTGTATCTAGAGAAGCCAAAAATCGTCTTTAGCTTTATTACCGAGCAAGAGTTTGCGATAAAGTCAGTGGATGGTGATATCAACTACGAAGGTTGTTTGATGATGCTTCCGGATGATATCGATGCTATCGCGTTCGACGAGCCCTCACCCCAAGCAGTCGAACAGTACATTGCCTATCATTACCCCGACGTACACGAGTATCTCGTTCGGAGTGTGCCACAGGGAGATGTCGGATATCGAAGAATGAAGAACTTTTTTAATCATTTTTCTATCGAGCTGACAGAGCTGGTCTCTAGTGATCCACACCTAAAAGAGTATATTGAAACGTACATCTACAACTGCTTGCAGTTCAATGATGACCTCTATGCCATTACCACAAAAGCCGACATAGTCAGTTACGATAATCAAGGTCATCAAGTAAGTTCATTCTCCGACGGACGACTCAAGCGGCTACACGCAGCCATCCTGCAAGTTACATTGCGCGAAGATTTTTCCATCGGCAATGGTATTTACGTTCCGCATCTTATCATTGCTCAGCCAGAGCGTGATGCAGAAGGGCAATACTCGGTTATTGAAGTGGACGGCCCGACGCTAGAGGGTATCCGAAATCTTCAAAATACAGTGCGATATTTTGGGTCGAGCGGAGTGAAACTTTTTGATTATTTGGGTGACGCGCGCAGCTTTGCTTCATCACTGGCAAACAGTAAGACTGCTAGTACTCGCTATAAAGCTGACGAGGATAGCCTCGTGCGCGAGCTCCTGCAAGATACTCTCCCAGATTTTACCGAAAAAGCGGTCGGCTACTTTACCCCAGCTGACGCATATATTCTTGATATCAAAAGCGATTTGCAAAAAGTCCTCCAGCGCTACGGTGAGCTGTGTGGTCGAATCGATGACGTGCAACATGATGCACACGAGCAGCTTGCTGAACGTATGGCCACAGAAGAGATACCTTTCGACCAATTAAAGGTTGGCGATACACTGCATGTGACGCAAGCTTTTGTTGGTGTATTGCTCGACAGCGCCTCAAGCCGAACATCGGCACTTTTGGTCGACAATGGATACGTACTTACCGGTACGTTCACGAGCTTCATTGTTACCGAGTTGCCTGACACAGTAAGTGCTCTTACGAAGGGAGGAGTTGGAGCGCAGGAGTTCCAGCTTGGGGTTATTATAGATAAGGCACAACTTCACCACGAAAATGGTAGCGCGGACACGCTTGACCAGTTGGTAATAGTGCCACTTTCAGGCAATGATGTGCCACTTATTGCGAAGCTACAGCGTCATGAGTAGGCTAGTCTTGGCGCAGTGTGTATTTTTACCTAAATATCTTCCCAAGCCCTAGATAAGAGTCTCGACATCTGGTATAATCGTTTCTTGAAGTGCTATTTTCTATGGCAAAAAATTGTAATCTAATAATCAAACGACAAGGAGGCCTATGGCCACGCCCACCAATGTCCCACTAAAGGACTTTCGCAATATCGGTATTATCGCACACATCGATGCCGGCAAAACTACAACAACCGAAGGTATTTTGTACCGCACTGGTCTGACGCACAAAATCGGCGAAGTAAAGGGCGACGGTGATGGCGCCACGACTGACTGGATGGCACAAGAAAAAGAGCGTGGTATCACGATTACCTCTGCAGCCGTCACGTGTTTCTGGAAGGGTCACAAGATCAATATCATCGACACCCCAGGCCATATCGACTTTACCGCCGAGGTAGAGCGATCACTACGTGTCCTCGATGGTGCAGTGACTGTGTTTGACGGCAAGATGGGTGTCGAAGCGCAGTCTGAGACGGTCTGGCGCCAGGCAAACAAGTACGGCGTGCCGCGTGTGTGTTTCATCAACAAGATCAACCAAACTGGTGGCGACTTCTACAAATCTCTCGAGAGTATTCACACTCGTCTGAGCAAAAACGCCCTCCCAGTACACCTGCCAATCGGCTTCGAAAAGGACATCAATGGTGTTGTAGACCTCATCGAGATGAAAGCCTACACCTACAAAGACTTCACCGATCACGAGCTCATCGAAGGCGAAATCCCTGCTGACATGGTGGAAAAGGCTACGAACGCTCGTGCACTCCTCATCGAAGCAGCTGTCGAAGCCGAAGACGAACTGATGGAGAAATTCTTTGAAGGCGGTGTCGATGCTATCAGCAAGGAAGAGCTCAAGCGTGCGCTGCGCAAGCGCGTCCTGGCTGGCGACTTCTACCTCGTGAGCGGTGGTGACGGCCGTGGGGTGATTGTCGAGAAGCTGCTCGACATTATGACCGACTACCTGCCAAGCCCGCTCGACGTCGATGCAATTTGGGGCAAAAACCCAAAGACCGGCGACGAAGTCTCGCGCAAGCCTGACGACAAAGAGCCGATGGCGGCACTGGCGTTTAAGCTTGCCACTGACCCATTTGTCGGTAAGCTGATTTTTGTCCGCGTCTACTCCGGTGTATTGACCGCTGGGAGCTACGTCCTCAATACGACGACTGGCGAGAAAGAGCGTGTCGGTCGTATCGTGCGTATGCACGCCGACAAACGAGAAGAAATCGACAAGGTTGGTGCTGGTGACATCGCTGCGGTTGTCGGGCTCAAGGGTACCTTTACTGGCCATACGCTCTGTGACCCTGCTCACCCGATCGCCCTCGAAGCGATTACTTTCCCAGACCCACCGGTCTCGATCGCTGTCGAACCAAAGACCAAGGCCGACCAAGAAAAAATGGGTATTGCCCTCCAGCGCCTCGCAGAAGAAGACCCAACCTTCCGCATCCACACCGATGAGGAAACAGGTCAGACAATCATGTCGGGCATGGGTGAGCTTCACCTTGAAATCCTTGTCGACCGCATGAAGCGCGAATTCAATGTCGAAGCCAATGTCGGTGAGCCGCAAGTGGCCTTCCGCGAGACAATCAAGAGTACTGCCGAAGTACAGGGCAAGCACGCCAAGCAATCTGGTGGTCGTGGTCAGTACGGTGACGTATGGGTACGATTTGAACCAAACGAGCAGGGCAAGGGCTTCGAATTCATCGACGCTATCAAGGGTGGTGTGGTACCACAAGAGTACCGACCAGCTGTACAGAAGGGTATTCGTGAGACGCTCGACAGTGGTGTTATCGCTGGCTACCCTGTGGTCGATGTCAAGGCAACGCTCTACGACGGAAGCTACCACGATGTTGACTCGAGCGAATTGGCATTTAACCTCGCTGGTAGCCTGGCTGCTCGTGAAGGTGTCAAGAAAGCCACACCTATCCTGCTCGAGCCAGTCATGCACGTCGAAGTTACGACTCCAGAAGATTTCATGGGCGACATCATCGGCGACCTCAACGCTCGTCGTGGCCGTATCGAAGCCATGGAAGACCTCATGGGTGGCGCCAAGCTCGTCAAGGCCATCGTGCCACTAGCCAGCATGTTTGGCTACACTGGTGACATCCGCAGTATGAGCCAGGGCCGTGCTGCTAGCACTATGGAGCTCGCGCACTACGAGGAAGTTCCACCAAATGTCGCGCAAGAAATAATTGAGAAGCGCTCGAAATAGCCCTCTCAGCAAAAAAGTCCTCGGTACACTCGAGGACTTTTTTGTATACTAATACTATGGCTAGATACATCGCAAGCGTAAAAAAGGCCTCGAGCTTCAGCCTCACCCTAGCACTGATCGGCATCGGTGTTGTCGGACTGTCCCTCAGTATGTGGCTCACCAAGGACACTCGCTGGATGCAGTGGCACCTTAGTCGCCTCGGGGAGGGGAATGAGTTTTCGTCGGCAATTTTCAACTATTCACTTATCCTCGCAGCTATGGTGCTGGCAGCGCTAGCAATTCGCCTGACAGATGAGATACGCACTCGAGATCCGCGCCGATCGGTCACATTTCTGCGCAATATGATGCTCGGTGCTGCTGCCGCCTGGGTCGGTGTTGCAATATTTCCATTTGACCGCTTCCCGTTGATACACAATATCTTTGGCTATAGCCAGATGTTGATTATCTGTATACTCATGCTGACGCTCAAGCGCCTCACGACGAGTTTTAGTGCTCGCACTCACACCATAGGGCTCATCGCAGTGCTGGTCAGTGGAGCGCTGATGACACTGCATCATCTCGTGCATGTACCGAGCTTGTTGCTGGTCGAACTGGTCGGTCAAGTGGCACTATTTGCGTGGCTAATTTCGATGACGACCGATCAGAGACAGTAGGTAGATGGGCTAGGTGTACAATATGACTTATAGTTACTCACGCACTCACGAAAGGAGCACGGGATGGATAGCAAAAACAAATTCTTTGTTGTAATTGGCTCGATTACACTTGTTGCGACCACAACAATTGGTGGGTATACGCTCTATGCAAAGAGAGATTCGATTGCTCCTGTACACTCCACAAAAGACCCAGCTGCCACCAGAACTGCTGCTGCCGTGCCCATCATTCCACCGACGACAAAGACAGGCGCTGTCACCTCGGACTTCAAAGACGGCAGCTACACAGCAAGCAGCAGCTACGTCGTACCACATGGTGGACACAATACAATTTCGGTTACCGTCGGAGTGAGTGGTGGCACTATCACCTCTGTCAAGACAACTGACGACTACAGCGACAGTGAGTCGAGCATGTATATCGGCAGTTTTGAGGATAGCCTCAACCGCGACGCAAACGGTCGCAGCCTGGCCGACTACTACCCGAGTCGCATCGGTGGCGCTAGTTTGACGACTGCGGCATTTGGTGCGGTGCTCGACCAGATTCGTACTACAGCCGCCACATAAAAACGTATTGTCATAGGTCACCACCAGGAGTATGCTGAGGGCAGACAGTACAACCCATAAACAGCAAAATTCATGAATACAAAACACAAACTACTCGTTATCGTTGGTTCAATCGCCGTCCTCGCCAGCTCTGGTTCGGGCGCATATTATCTACTTGCCGCCAAAGATACCCCGACACCACCGGCACAAGTAAACGTTGTCGACGCACCATCTTCGACAACAGGCAAGGTGGCGACTACCAATACGACTCTCCCAGCAAAAAGTGATTCGAGCCCGCCCACTACTCCTACACCTCCAGCACCTGCCGCAACCGCGCCGAGTGCCCCTCCCGCTCCTGCGGCAACAAGCCCAGCGCCAAAGACCACTACCCCCATCCCGACACCTCCTCCCACGCCAGCGCCTACACCAACTCCAACACCCACCCCAGTGCCAGCTCCTACATATACATACAAAAACGGCACATACACCGCCACCTCGAGCTACGCAGTTCCGCAGCATGCCAACACCATCGCTGCTACGGTCACCATCAGCAATGACACGATAACTGCTGCATCGGCCACACACACCTACAAACCAGGCTCAGACTCAAAGGGTTTTGTGAATTCATTTGATTCGAGTCTCTCGAGCAGCGTGGTGGGTAAAAAATTAAGTGGATTTTCGCCGAGCCGTATTGGTGGCGCATCGCTGACAACCGGCGGATTCCGCGCCACTCTCGATGCTATCCGAGTAGCTGCCAGAGCCTAGCGTATACTGATGAACAGATGACACGGCGCGTACTGTATGAATTTGAATCGATTGGCACACACTGGTGGTGCGAAATTTTGAGCGACGATGAGTTTACGCCAGAGCTCATAGCTGAGCTGACATACATCCGTGAAGAATTTGACCAGCGATACTCTCGTTTTCGTGATGACTCTTTGGTGAGCGAACTATACTACACCGGGGTGCTCGAACAGCCCCCAAAAGAACTGATCGAGATGCTCACGTTTGCGCAGCAAATGTATATCGATAGCGACGGCGCGTTTACGCTCGCTGTCGGACCAAGACTGCACGCACTTGGGTATGGCAAGCGAGCATATGGAGGAGATATCGATCAGAATATTTGGGATCGTATAGCGTACAACGCTCAGCGCGTCACACTCCCGAAGGGTACAATGCTTGATTTTGGCGGTCATGGCAAAGGCTGGCTGATAGATCTGTTTGTGCGCTGTATGCGCCGACATCATATCGATCAGTTCATCATCAACGGCGGCGGTGACCTCTATGTCCAGTCGCAGCAACCGGTCGATATTGCACTGGAGCACCCAACTGATTCGACGCTCATGATTGGCCAGGTCAAGCTGCAAAATGCCGCACTGGCAGCCAGTTCGACTGTAAAGCGCCGCTGGGAGCACAATGGCAAAACTCATCATCACATCATCGACCCGCGCACCAGCGAATCGAGCGAGACCGACGTCATCGCGTCGTATGTCATCGCCAAGACCGCTCTCATCGCCGATACCATGGCTACTATCCTCATCCTTCGGCCCGAGCTCGAGGAGAAATTATCCAAAACTCACCATCTGCAATCATTTCTGATAAGAAAAACAGCCCCACATGCCAGTTCTTAGATCATGATTCTTGGTTCTTGGACACAGCTACATTGGCAACATGGAGTATGCTACCACCCTGAGTGTGCATACTAAGAACTAAGAACTTCTGTCCAAGAACTGACTGTTATCACCAGCCAAATTTCTCACTCAAAATATGCCGCTCGTCGACACCGAGACTGCGGATGGTGTCGGTCAGCGCTTGCATCATTGGCGGTGGCCCACACAGATAGAACGTGTATCGAGCCGGTTCGCCGAGGTATTTTCTGAGGAGTTCTGCGCTCACAAATCCCAGTTCTTCGTGGGGTAACAGGTCGCCATCTTGCTGATTAAACACCCCGACAGCATGATCACCGAGCTTCTCCTTGAGTGGCTGATACAGCACGGCGAGGTCTCGGTTACGATTCGCCGCAAACAGCCACTGCTCACGCGTCGACGACTCGTTGAGGATACGATCGACAAATGGCGTCACCCCGATACCACCTGCAATATACACGACGGGTCGGTCGTCATCTGCGGTCAAATCTTCGGTGAAGCTGCCATACGGGCCACTAAGATAGACGGTCTGGCCTTCGCGGAGCTTCAGCAACTCCTGTGTATACATGCCGGCTCGGCGAAATGCCACACTCAGCTGCCCAGAGGCGGGGTCATAGTGCGTCACACTAAAGGGGTGATCCTCGCTGATAAAGCCAAGCTTCAGATAGACATACTGCCCTCGCTGAGGCGAGAGTGTTTTTTTCTCCTCTGGGGCGAGGGAGAGCATAGTGTCAAGAGCGGTAAGCTGAACCGTACGCACGACAGTGTAGGCGCTGCGATTGAGATTGAGAATGCTCCGAAGCCGGATACCACTGATGACCAGGAAAGTGAGGCCGAGGAAAAAGAAATAGCTTTTGACCGCCAGGCTACCTCGCTCCTGCGAGCCAAGATCAGGAATGTGCAGCAACGCAAATGGGATACTGACATATGCTAGCCAGTGCAGGTACCGCCACGTGCGCCAGGTGAGTTTGCTCCGGATTAACGCTGAGGTACACCACACGCCGACGAGTAGCCAAAAAGCAATCTGACCCAAACAATATATGTCGTTGAGCGACGCTACCTACTTGCGGGATGACGGAAAACAGCACACTCTCGCCGTAGCTATACGTCACCAGTAGTGGGTGGAGGAATATCAGCAGCGTGCCGTATTTGCCGAGCCATTTGTGAATCGAAAGCACGGGCGCGAGATCTTTGAACACAATCCCCATGACTGATTTTGCCCCAAGCATGTACATCCAGAGCAGGAGCACGATACCGGTGTACCCCAGCACAGCCGATCCCCAAAGCGCTACTGACATCGGGCTGATCATCTCTGGAAAGCGCAGCACCAGCATACTGGGTAGCAGAGAGGTGACGATACCGACTACGAGCACCTGACGCTTCGTATGTTCACTCATATTGTCAGTATACGCCCAAAAAGCCTGAAGTAACACGAAATATACCCAGAAATACGCACACACTCTCCTGTTTACAACTACTAGCCAATCGTCTATAATTGAACTATACGCTTTAAGGCGCGGTTTTGTTTGGAGGGCTCTCCATTGCAACCACTGCCCGCGTCGTATAAGGTAACGATACTAATTAAATAAGTAGGAGACAACTCTACATGGCAGACTTCGACCGAAGCAAGCCCCACGTCAACGTCGGCACAATGGGCCACGTCGACCACGGTAAAACAACCCTTACTGCGGCTATTTCGCACGTACTAAGCAAAAAACTACCAAGCACGATTAACGTTCCTCGTGACTATGACACGATTGACAACGCTCCAGAAGAGAAAGCTCGTGGTATCACTATCGCCAGCTCTCACATCGAGTACGAAAGTGGCAAGCGCCACTACGCGCACGTCGACATGCCAGGACACGCCGACTACGTCAAGAAC
>CAZOOQ010000016.1:0-15763 GCA_964581485.1 uncultured Candidatus Saccharibacteria bacterium | reverse complement strand
AGCGCATACTTCCATGAACAGGCAGCAGAGCTGGAGCGACCAGCAAGCCTGACACAACAGCCGAGTGTAGATACCGTTGTCGAGAAGATCGATATGGACCTCAATCACACTGATGCAGCAGAGCATTTCGCGAGCGAGACACCACATGATATCTGGAACCAAGCCGACAAAACACTTGATGACGATGATGATACCCCGGCATTTTTGCGCCGCCGCAAAAAGCATAAATCAGACGAATCGTAGGAGGGCAACTCACTACTATGGCACTCAATGTAAAAATCGGTGATAGCCGCGTACTCGAATCACGCGAATCTGCAGACGGTATCACGATTCGCCGTCGTCGCGAGTCGACTGATGGCAAGCATCGCTTTACAACATACGAGCGGATCGAGCATCCGCACCTCGCCGTGGTCAAAAAAGACGGCAGTCGGGAGTTGTTTGACCGGGAGAAGCTCGCCACGGCGATTCGTCGTTCAGTGGGCAAATTCTTTAAGTCCGAAATCGAAGTTGAGCAAATCATTGACCGCGTCGAGGAGCGGCTCTACGAGCTCGGTGAAAACGAAGTGTCCTCGCAGCAAATCGGTGACTTTGTGCTCGACGAGCTCGCCGCCTGCAACGAAGTAGCCTATGTGCGATTTGCAAGCGTCTTTCATAAATTTGAAACACTCAATGATTTTGTAAAAATCCTCGAACAACGAAAGAGAAGTCACTGATGCGTGTCGTCGTCGTCACCAAAGACAATACAGACTATGCGCGTTCTGTTGAGATGTTTTTGCACGATGTCGCACGCCAGACAGGGAAGGTGCTCGAAGTGCTTGACCCAAATTCTACCGATGGTGAATTGTTTTGCCGTGCCTATGATATTGTCGAATACCCAACTATCGTTGCGCTGAGCGATGACGGTAGAGTGCAGAACATGTGGCGCGGCGCTGTCTTGCCGACTATTAGCGAAGTGAGCTTTTATGCTACGCAATATTAAAGATTTTTTTAGTAACAAAGAGAAGACGTTGCGTGATAACCGTTGGATTTTTGCCAGTATGCTCGTCGGGGCAATCGCCAGTCTCATTGCATCATTCGTGCTCTCAGTCGAAGCGATTGAGCTTGCTAAAAATCCTGAAGCGATTTTGAGCTGCAGTATCAATATTGTGCTCAATTGCGCCAAGGTCGGGCTTCATTCATCGGCGCATCTTTTTGGTTTTCCGAATAGTTTTTTGGGCCTTATCGCTGAGCCGGTCGTGATCACCGTTGCAATTGCGGGGCTTGCTGGCGTGAAGTTTCCACGTGCATTTATGTTTGTGGCACAGATTTGTTATACACTCGGTCTGCTATTTGCATTTTGGCTATTCGGCCAGAGCTACTTTGTCATCGGTGCACTGTGTCCATGGTGCTTGCTTGTGACTGCGACAACGACATTTGTATGGTTCGCTATTACCCGCTACAACATCCGCGAAAATAACCTCTATTTACCAAAGCACATCGCAAAGACGCTCAAAACTTACATCGACAAAAGCTATGACAAGGTATTGCTATGTAGTGTCGTGATTTTCCTTATTGCCGCGATTATTGTGAAGTACGGCAGTGCTTTGTTTTAGCGATATCAGTCGAGATACTTTCTTTTTACAACATTTCAGCGTACAGTATAAGCATATCCATTTTATTTCAAAGAAGGGAAGGCAGAAATGGTTAAGGCTAAAAAAACAGTAAACTACGAGAAGGCTTGGTATGCGCTCGCAATCGCTCGCATCATGGTAGGGTTTGTCTTTTTGTGGGCGTTTCTCGACAAGACGATGGGTCTTGGGGTTGCGACGCAACATGGTAAGGCATGGCTTGATGGCGTATCGCCAACGACAGGTTTCTTGAAGTTTGGCGTCAATGAAAAAAGCCCACTGGTAGACTTTTTCCATAGTCTTGTCGGTAATCCGCTTGTTGACTGGCTATTCATGCTTGGACTTCTCGGCGTCGGTTTGGCGCTCATGCTCGGTATCGGTCTGCGTGTTGCTGCAGTGGCTGGTACGGCGATCTTGCTCATGATGTGGGCAGCGCTTGTCCCACTCGAAAACAACCCGATTATCGATGACCACATCGTATACGCAGTCATGCTCTGGGTATTTGCACTCGCACCACGCAAGTGGAGTCTGATCAACCAGTGGCTGCAGAATAGCTACGCCAAGAAAAATCCTTGGGTTTGGTAATCTTGTAAGCATGTCTACTAAATACAGCTGCAGAATTGTAGCTGTATTTATTTTGTCGTGGCAAAGTGGTACAATGACGCTATACGGCACTCGAGTGACTATCAATCACGATGCCAGTGGAAAGAACCGGTGTAAACCTCAGTAGAATCCACCGTGAACGCGACGATACAGCGAACAAATAAGTGCGAATGAGAGAATCTCTTTTTCGAAACTGGATGGTACCACCGCCAACTGGCGGTTCCAGTAGCGAGAAAGGGATTTTTATATGAAGAAAATATTTATATACGGTGACTCAAATGCATTTGGAGAGAGTCCATTTAGCGTAGGCAAGCGGCTAGGGCCAGATGTGCGATGGACAGGCCTGTTGGCTCAAGAGGTAAAGGACAAAGCTGATGTTATTACCGAAGGATTTAGTGGGCGAACTGCCGCAAACTTGCAAGAGGGGCGCGAGGGAGATGCAAACGGTCAGTCGCATTTTCCGATTTCTTACGGCAGCCATAAGCCAGTTGACATCATCGTGATTGCACTAGGGACAAATGATCTTCAAAAACGGTTCGATCAAACTGCTGAACAAATTTTTGACAGTCTGGAATGGTATCAGCGTGAAGCTGAGCGATTAGAGAAAACTGAAGCACATTTCACTATGCCACAGTTTGTTTATGTAGTACCACCAAAATTTGAAGAAGACGATCGATATTTTATAGGACGGTCCAGTATTCGAGACGACTTGGTGGCTATCATGAATGATCGCTTCGAAATGGTGGTTGATTGTACGGATATTGACCTGAGTCGCGATGGTGTGCATTTTTCGCCCCAAGGACATAGAAAAATGTTTGAAGCAGTAAGAAGTAAACTGGAGGAACTATTATGAAATTTAAAGCCAACACCCGTCGCCGAGCACTCGAATACGAAAAAGATTGGGTGCAGAAATGGAAGCAAAACAAGACGTTTGAAAAATCGGTCGAAAACCGCAGCAAAGACAATACCTACGTGTTTTACGACGGCCCACCGTTTATCTCTGGTGTGCCACATCATGGGACATTGCTGAGCAGCATCGTGAAAGACGCTGTACCGCGCTATCAGACGATGAAAGGCAAGCGCGTCGAGCGTGTGTGGGGCTGGGACTGCCATGGACTGCCTGCCGAGCGCTATACCGAGAAAAAGCTCGGTATCAAATCGCGCGAAGAGGTCATCGAATACGGGATCGAAAAATACATCATCGCTTGCCGCGAAAACATGGTGCAGACAAGTTCGGAATGGGAAGACGTCGTCGATCGTATCGGTCGCTGGGTAGATTTCAAGGGTGCGTACAAAACCATGGACAAAGATTACATGGAGTCAATTTGGTGGGCGTTCAAGACATTGTACGAAAAAGGCAAAATCTACGAGGGTGAAAAGGTGTTGATGTACTGTACACTCGACGCCACGCCGCTTTCTAAAGCAGAAGTGACCATGGATGCCGGCGCCTACCAAGACGTCACCGACCCGAGTGTATATGTGAAATTCAAGCTTGAAGACGGCTCGACGCTCTTGGCCTGGACAACGACACCATGGACGCTGCCAGCAAACACGGCAGTTGCGGTGAATGTAGACTTGGACTATGTGGAAGTCGAAGTGGGTGATGATAAGTTTATTCTCGCCAAAGAATTGCTTGGGAAAGTGCTACAAGATGAGAAACATCAGCCACTTGAGTATAAAGTTTTGCGTGAACTTAAAGGCAAAGAACTCGTTGGCAAAAGCTATGAGCCACTGTTTGTCGATCGCGGTGAAAACGCGCATAAAGTCTGGGCCGCGCCGTATGTCAGTGCGGAGGATGGCACGGGTATAGTGCACCTCGCACCTGCGTATGGCGAAGAGGATTTCGAGCTTGCGAAGGCAAATAAAATCCCCGTTGTGCATACCATCGATGAAAACGGACTATTTACCGAAGGTCCATGGCAAGGTAAAAATGTTTGGGAAAGCAATAAGCAAATCGCTAAAGACATGCACCAGGCCTACAGGACTGCGGCCTCGGGTGCAGAGCAAGGCAGCGGCGAGCAACGGAACGAGGCGTCGAAACCCGACGGTGAAGTGAGTAGCGCAGCTGATAACGCCGCTATGACCCGAGAGGCTCATCTAGATGAGCCGTGGCGTAGTACTGTATGGAAGATAGATTATATTCGACACTCGTACCCGCACTGTCACCGCTGTGGCACCAAGCTCATGTACCGCGCGCATCCGAGCTGGTTTATGGACATCGATGGTCAGCGAGAAAAAATGCTCGAGAAAAACGAGCCAATCAACTGGTTCCCACCACATGTAAAGAAAGGTCGGTTTGCCAAGACTGTCGAGCAGGCGCCCGATTGGAACATCTCCCGCGATCGCTTCTGGGCGACGGCGATGCCAGTCTGGAAGTCAGAATCAGGCAAAGTAAAAGTTGTCGGCAGCTACGCGGAACTCAAAGAACTGAGCGGCGTTGAGCTCGATGACTATCACCGTCCATGGGTCGACGATATCACCTTTGAAATCGATGGCGAGAAATATACGCGCACCGACAAAGTTATGGATAGCTGGTTCGAAGCCGGTAGCATGCCATTTGCGCAGTTCCACTATCCGTTCGAAAACAAAGAAAAGTTTGAGGCGAATTTCCCGGGCGATTTCATCGTCGAGTACATAGGCCAAGTCCGCGCGTGGTTCTACTATATGCACGCGATGAGTGTGGCACTGTTTGGTGAAAATAGTTTCAAAAACGTCATCGTGACGGGTAATGTCGCAGGTAATGACGGCCGCAAAATGAGCAAGAGTTACGGCAATTACACCGATCCAAATGAGTTGATGGATAAGTTCTCGGCTGACTCGCTACGTTTCTTGCTCCTCTCGAGCCCACTTCTCAACGGCGAAGATTTCGTGCTCCAAGACAAAGAAGTCGGAGATGTCGCGCGCAAGTTGTCGATGGTATGGAACATGTATGATTTCTTCACCATGTATGCCGATGTCGATGGATGGGAATTTACAGGTGAGCTGAACGATCCGCTCGAAGAGCTCAAAAACCCGCTCGACATTTGGATCGTCTCGCGTCTGCACCAGCTAGTGGCTGATGTCGAGAAAAACATGGATGTATATAACATCCCCGACGCCATGACGCCGATTTTGCCATTCCTCGACGACGCAAGCAACTGGTTCGTGCGCCGCAGCCGAAGACGCTTTTGGCGCGCCCACAATAGCAACGAAGTTGGTATCGGTGGGAAGTCAGAGGATGACGGCGACAAAAACGATGCGTACCGTACGTTGCACTACGTGCTGACGAAATTTGCCTACGTCATCGCGCCGTTCGCGCCATTCATGGCAGAGGAGTTGTATAGCAAGATGACGGGCGACAGCGAATCGATCCATCTAAAAAATTGGCCGGAAGTTGGTGGTGTAAATGAGCTCGTCATGAACGATATGGAAACCGTGCGCGAGTATGTCAATCAAGGCCTGAGCCTCCGCGCCAAAGCAGGTCTCAAGGTACGCCAGCCGCTCGCAAGCGTGACGGTGCCTGAGCTCGGCCAAGCGTTTGATTTTACACCGATTCTGCTTGATGAGCTGAATGTCAAAGAAGTGAAGCAGGGAAGTGACGTCGCGATCGATGAGCAGCTCACGCCAGAGCTTCGTCGTGAAGGCATGATGCGCGAAGTAATCCGCTATGTCCAAAACGCCCGCAAAAACGCCGGCCTCAACGTCGACGACCGTATCGAGCTATCGCTTGAAGCAACAGGCGAGCTGGCAACAGCAATCGCTGAGCATGAGGAAGCGATCAAGACCGAAACCCTCGCTGTCTCGCTCGCCGAAGTAGCAGATGGTCATACCGAGACTGCAAAAGTCGAAGGCATGGATCTAGTTATCTCCCTCAAAAAAGCAGTAGTATAATAGATCTATGACACTTGGTAGCAATTCACGACCGGTTATCGGTATCGTGCCCAGTTTTGATGACGGTGTGACACGGTTTGGCGACGCCGCGCCGCGCATTTTTTTGCGACGGGATTATCTCGAGACGCTGAGCAATGTCGGCGCACTGCCGGTCGTGCTGAATTCCGAGATGCTCATCGATGAAATCGTCGAACTCTGCGACGGTATCGTGATTTCAGGTGGCAACGATATCGACCCGGCTAGCTACGGTGAAGAGAGGCTGCCAGAAGTACAGCAGCTCGAGCCAGCAGAGCGTTTTGCGTGGGAAGAGCAGCTCATCTCTGCCTGTGATGAAAAGAATCTGCCAATTTTGGGAATATGCTACGGGATGCAGCGCCTGAACGTTCACTATGGCGGCTCGCTCCTGCAAGACATCCCGCGCGAATACCCGGAAGCGATCGGCCATATCGGTACCACCCACGAGGTTGTATTCATCGATAATTTCCTAGGCATTTCTGCCGGCAGTTCTCGGGAAGTTGCCTCACGGCACCACCAGGCGATTGGCCGACTCGCCGAGGGGTTCGAGGTCGTCGCGACTGCACCCGATGGTATCATCGAAGCATTTCGTGGCCGCAACAACCACTACGGCATGCAGTGGCACCCCGAGTCCGACACCACAGGTGTGCAAGTCTACCGCGCCTTTGTAGAGCAGTGCAGCCCAACTATTGACCGGCTTTGACCAATTTTGACATATCGCTCAACAGAGAGCTGGCGAGTTAGCACATCTGTTAAGGGATTATCCTTTTGCAGGAGAGGCGGCTCATCAGTAGTGGTATACTAGAGAGAGTATGAAGAAACTCTATCGATCAAAAACGAATAAAAAACTTGCTGGTGTTTGTGGTGGGCTAGGGGAGTATTTTGGTATTGACCCCACGGTGATTCGTGTCGGATTTGTTATCTTGGCGCTCCCGGGCGGGCTGCCTGGTGTGTTGCCATATCTTTTGCTCTGGATTGTCATTCCTACAGACCGTAAGTGATACATAGCAGGTCTCAAAGCATACACAGCAGGAGCCTAATGATACCGTTTAAGCTTTTATTAAGCGAAGCTCTATGGTATAATTGCTGCATTAGGTAACAACTACGTTCTGTGCGAGAACTGGAAGTGAGGAAGTGTTATGGCGCTAGCGCTGCGAGGTACTGTTTCGAGGTACGCGAAAAGAATTGGCCTAACCGTCGCGGTCGCGGCGTTGATGGCTCAGCCACTGGCTGGATTTATCGGCAATTTTAATCTGGCGCACGCTGCCACCACAACACAGTATCAAGCAACAGGCTTTAGTGATTTGGCTTGGGCGCCAGACCGCATGACTCCTTCGGGTGGGTATTCTGTAGCTGGCAACTCCTTGACGCTTGGTGTCGATAATACCAAGGCTAACCCTGATACATGGCGCCAAACCGAAGGTGTACAGGCGGCAGTTCCGACTGGTATCAATGCTGCGAAGGCAACAGTGCATATCGACCCAACTTGGGGTAGCAAGCCAGTGCGTGCTGGTCTGTGGCTGACCACAGCGCTTGCTGATGCTTCAGACATGGCGTGGCCTATCATCGAGTACACAAACAACATCGACGGCTACACCGGCGTGCGTGTCTATGACACGATGACGACAGGTCAGTGGACGAATGTCGCTGGATACAGCGGTGTCGCAGACATTACCTTTGAAATTTCAGTCAATCCAGAAAATGGCGATTATGAATTCTTTGCAAACGGTGCAAAGGTAGGCGGCTATAGTGCCGAAAATTACACCGTTGTCAAAAACATTATCTTCAATGTTCGCAACAGCGCAACCACCGTAGCCGATGACTACTCAGTCACCTGGAGCGGGCTGCAGCTCGGGGTACGTAGTCAGCAAGTGGTCGCACACAACACAAGCCAGAACAAAGACTACACTAGCCTCCAGGCTGCGATCGACGAGGCAGTGGCTGGTGACACGATCACTCTGACTGCCGATGTCACGCTGAATCAAGAAGCGATGATCAAAAAAGCCATTACTCTCGATGGAGCGAACCACACCGTAACTGCACCTTTTGTAAAAACCGACAACAGCAACAACGCTGCGTTCGGTATCTTTGCAGGTGCAACTCTCAAAAACATGACCATCGACACTATCGCGAGCACCAACAAGCTGCATGGCATCAATATCTACGATACGTCCAGTCTCGTGACGATTGACACAGTGACGGTGAAAAATGCGCAGGCAGCGGTTGTCAACAATAGTAGCAATGTCACACTCAACAACCTCACAACGAGTGGCAATTCATGGTATGCGGTCAATGTCGATGTGCCTGCAAGCACCACGAATCGCTCGGCGAGCCTGACGGTCACAGGTACAAGTACTCATGCTGATGCGACGCCTGCTCAGATTTTTGTAGACGATGCGACAAAGCCAATCACCATCAACGCACCGGCATACGGAGTTGCCCAACAAGGCGTTGCCCAGGTGTACCGCGTGAAACTCGCTGCACCAACCAATCTAACGCCCGCCAACGGCAGTACAGTCTATCGACATGACTTCAGTAACACCTGGAGTACGGTGAGCGGCGCTGCAAAATATGAGTACACTACCACATATGGTACAGATAATTCTCAGGTCTACAGCGACAACAGCGATGCGAGCAACTACGATGTGTCAAACCCTGCAACTGTCGTTCGTCACAATAACGGCAGCCCAGTCTCGACTTATAACTGGAAAGTTCGTGCAGTCGACGCATACGGTATCGCAGGCGAATGGGCGACCAGCACAGTGACCTACGCGCTCCCAAGTGTCAGTACCGTATTTACTGCGTGTGATGCATTCGAAGTGAAATTCTCGGGATATGCAACTCAGTCAGCACGAATCACTTGGTACGATGGTACCGATGCAACTGGCGCGACGGTTGGTTATACTGACAAGCCTCTAGCAAACGACAGGTTCACCTGGGGGTCTGGCTCTGGTAAGTTGAGGGTAAAATCGGTGAAGTATGTGGTAAGCGATAACACGGGCGCCGTGACTGCCCAAGGTGTCACCAACAACCCAGCGCCATGTAGCTATACGACTGCTGGCTGGGCAGCCGACGGCACTACCTTTAGTATCGGCAAGATGAATCTGCCAGCCAGCTACAGTGTCGAGATTTCGTGGCCAGGCAATTCGACCACCAAAACAATGACTGACATGAACACAAGTGGCTGGTGGTCAGCGGGCAACCGTATCAATGTCGAGTACTTTACGTACCTGATCAAGGATGCTAGAGGAAACGTCATCTATACATCACCGCAAATCAAGAATCCTCAGTACGTTGCGCCTATTGTGACGGTCCCAGAGACAGGTACTGAAGGACCAAACCCAACACCTCCAGTCACGACGCCGACTACTACCCCAGTGACTTTGCCGCAGCCTGCAGCACCGCTACCGGCACCACAGGTAGCCGCGCCAGTGGCTCAGCAAGGAGCGGGCATCCCGCTGACAGTCGCTCGCGGTGCGCAAGTCGCCGTACTTGATGGAGGCACGGCTGACGATACAGTGAGCACCACTGCTCCCACGACCGAAGCGGCTCCAGCGGTGCTCGGCGCAAATACTGACAGCACTAACGAGCAAGGCGAAGTGCTTGGCACGACTGATACTCGCACAACTACAGCTTTCGGACTGTTCGGCATCGTATGGTATTGGTGGCTGGTTGCCCTGGCTGCATTTGCTGCAGTGTGGTGGATAATTGCCGCGTGGCGACGTCGCAATAACGATGAGCCTGCATACTAAATAAAGGCCCCTGTCATTCAAGCCAAGACGGCGCAGATTTCCTGCGCCATCTTGGTTTTTTAGCATAAACTTTGTATACTATTAGCTACTGTGATCAAAAACACAAAAAAAGCGTCGATACGTCGACAAATCAAAAAACGCACAAAGGCGACACTGGTACCGACAAAGGCAAACCAGTATCGGCCGCATTTGATTCGCCGCTATGGCTTGGTAGCGATTGCGACGCTTGTTGTGCTTTTGCAGGGCTACAATAACTTTTTGCTCAGCGGATCGGTGCTCGGCGACAAAACAAGCGTGACCGACAACGAGCTGCTACTCGGCACTAACCAACAGCGGACCGAAGTAGGCGAGCCAACACTCAAGTTGTCGAGCCAGTTATCAGAGGCCGCTGCCTTGAAAGCGCAGGATATGTTTGCCAAGCAATATTGGGCGCACCAATCACCAGATGGTGTGCAGCCATGGGCGTGGTTTTCAAAAGTAAATTATACGTATCAGACGGCAGGGGAAAACCTCGCCAAGAATTTTGTTTCCTCGCCAGCCGTCATTGCCGCATGGATGGACTCTCCAGAGCACCGCAAGAATATGCTCGACGGTCGATTTACCGAAGTAGGCTTTGCTGTCATGACCGGCACGATGCAGGGAAGTACACAGACAATTGTGGTGGCACTATATGGACAGCCCCAGGCAAATCCGGCAGTGCTGGGTGTGACCACGCCGCCTGCGACCCTCGCAGCAGTTTCTCCAGGCGTGGGAATCTCACAGCGGTTGCAAATTTTTGTTCACGCTCTGAGCCCACTGCTGGCGATGGCCTTTCTGCTCACCGTAGCAGTATTTGCGCTTTCACTCGTCGCTCATCGCTACAGGCGTCGTATGCCAAAGGCACTCCAAAAGACCTGGAAGCTACACCACGGCATGATTAAAGCGATCGGTTCGTTTGGTGCTATCATCGTATTTGTATTGATTTACTCTGGCGGACAGCTGTAGCGCGCAGGTTGGAAGTAGAGCAGTTGACTTTTTAAATAGTTTATGCTTATATAGTAGTGTACTATTTAAAAAACAAACATGCTACACCTTAACCATTCATTCAACTTCCATCTTCCGCATTTCACCTCATCGAAGGAGCTTCAGCTGAGTCCTATCGTGTCTGAGGATGACGAGCTCATCCAAGATATTGAGCAGTCAGCTGGCCAAACTTGGGAGCTGGTCGACGCGCCGGATGTCCAGGGTCTGACACAGTTTTGGACTGGCGTCGAAGACGACCTGAGAGGTGATCCAACATGGTTTGCCTTTAGTAATGATTAGCTTCATACTGTAGGGTATGATCAAAAAAGCAATTATTCCTGTAGCAGGATGGGGCACGCGCCGTCTGCCGATTACAAAAACTATCGAAAAATGCATGCTTCCGATCGGCAATCGGCCCCTGGTGGATTACGTCGTGCAAGATTGCCTGGCGGCGGGTATCACCGAGCTCATTTTTGTAGTTGGTGAGGATAGTACGCAGCTGCAAGATTATTATCGTACGAATATTAAACTAAAGGACTACCTGGAGCGTAATGGCAAGGCGGATAAGTTGCCGCTAATCGCACCACTCAGCGGAGTGAAGCTACACTTTGTCGTGCAGCCAAGCCATGGCAAATACGGTACAGCGGTACCGGTCGCGCTCGCATCTGAGTACCTCGATGAAGGGGAGTCGGCAGTAGTGCTGATGGGTGATGATTTTATCTACAATGCCGATGGTTCGAGCGAAGTGCAGCGCCTCATCGAGGTTACACCCGAAGGCGAGTGCGGCTTGATTGCTGTAGAAGTAT
Source organism: uncultured Candidatus Saccharibacteria bacterium (assembly GCA_964581485.1). Taxonomy (GTDB): domain Bacteria; phylum Patescibacteriota; class Saccharimonadia; order Saccharimonadales; family Saccharimonadaceae; genus Saccharimonas. The sequence continues at coordinate 4,108 of CAZOOQ010000016.1, read as the reverse complement.
CAACGGAAGACGTCAGTCGTTATGGGGTGATCGTAAAGAATGACGATAACTACTACGAACGTATGGTCGAAAAACCTGCTCCTGAAGACGCGCCGAGCAATCTCATCAATCCCAGCAAGTATATATTGACAAAAGAAGTCTGCGAGCTCGCCAGGACGATCGCTGCAGATACGAGTGGTGAATATTACATTATCGACGCGATCAATCAGTATGTCCAGCAAGGTGGCAAGATGAAAGTTCATATGTCGGTCGGACAATACCTCGACGGCGGCAGCGTAGAGGGTTGGCTCTATGCAAACACCGTTGTGTGCGGCGACACTCAGTCTTTTAGGGAGTAGTTTGAGCGTATTCAAGCATTTTTGCGGCTGCAGACGGCATGCCATAGGATTGAGAGAGAGTACTGTTTAGGTCGTTGATGACCTTCTCTTTGCTGCCAAGAATGGAGAGAAGTCGCTCATAGCGTGCTTTGATTCGCTGGTCCTGTTCGGTTTTATTTGTTGCAAGGCCTATTTCGATGGCTTTCTTGATGGCGGCGTCCGTGCCATGTTCGGCGCTGACAATCTTCATTGGGTTTGACGGACTGCTCATGAACGCGGTCGGAAAACTAAACACTATGCCATTTGTGGCTTGCAGACCAAACTCTTTGTAGAGCGTCAGAAAAAAGCCGAGGCTGTCAGTCGGGCGTTGTTTGAGTAGACCGTTGACATCGATGCCGCTCATGACTTGGAGATAGATAAAGAGCTGCTTGACGTCATTGTATCCATTCGATTTTTCACCAGAGAATAGTTCGGCTCGCTGCTCCTCGACAATACGCCCTGCATCGCCACGTACGAAAGGTGATTGGGCGTGAATAAACTCATGTGGTAGAGATCCGGCATTGCCACTCGCTACTTGCTTGGCGTAGCTCTGCATCATGATAATGTAGTAGGTGCCATCAAGCATGTCGACCCACATTTTTGGTGATGCTCCGTAGAGCGGGTATTTTGCTGTAAATTCTTGCATCTTTGCGCTGTCAGTGTTGTCGAAGTTGAGGGCGAGTATTTCGTATGTTGAGAGCTTTGATGCGTTGTCTAGCGACAGGTTTTTGGCGGTGTCGCTCAATGTTTGTTTGAGGACTGCTGAGTCGGTAACTTGATTGGTGAGGGTCTGGTCCTTGTAGGACTGTAGGATGGCGATGGATTTTTTGTCCTGCTCGGTAGAGGTGACGGTGAGCGTGTCGTGTATTGCTGCTGGGACGGACTGGAGATAGGTTGATGACAGTAGGTAAAGTTGATGTTGGTACAGAGATTTCTTGGTTGGATCTTGAGAGTAGAGCTGGGCGAGTACGAGTGCATGGAGTACACAGGTGTCGTCTTTGTAAAATGCGTCTGACAGCGAAAAGCCCGCGACGAGCTCTTGGTATGCTCTCAGCGTGATGTCTTTTCGGGTGATGTTAAAGCCTGGCAGTGCGAGTTTTGTCAGTGCGTCGTATGAGGCTGCGAGTGACGAGGTATCAATCGTGGTGGCTGCAACAGCAGCAGGGCTGGAGTCCTCTTGCTGGCTCGATGATGGCGATCGGTCAATAAATTGAGGGAGGAGTGCGGCAGTAATACCTACACCGGCGACAAGAAGCAGCAGGCCAGCGACCACAAACAAGATGAGTTTGTATTTGGTATGTTTAGGGGGCTCGGCCGCAGGCTGAGGAGGCGGTGTCGAGTCTGTAGGGTTTGGAGTACTAGATGGCTGCATATGACACCACTATAGCATAAGCGCAGTGATGACGTGTCAATCGACGAAACGCAGGGTATTTTGTTGCCTGAGACGCTTGAAAAACATAGCGCAATCTGTTACAATCAATACCTGAATCAATAATTTCAAAGGAAATAATATGAAAGCAGTCGTGAAAATCGGTGGCAAGCAGTATCTTGTAGCCGAAAAAGAGACCCTCATGGTGGACCTCCTCCCTGAAGGCACAAAAGAGCTCGATCTCGACGCACTTCTCGTGGTAGATGGCGACAAGACTTCGGTCGGTGCACCACTAGTCAAAGGTGTAAAGGTGAAAGCAAAAATCGTCGACGAAAAAGTCGCTGGCGACAAACTCCGTATCATCCGATACAAAGCAAAGAAGCGTGTACACAAAGAAACTGGCCATCGCCAGAAGTACACGAAAATCGAGATTAGCTCGATCAAGTAGTATCCCTACATCCCCGCACAACTATGAGCGGGGATTTTTGTTTGTGTCGCTAGCGCCGCGTGAAAAGCTCGTGCTATACTAAGACCAGAAAAGAGAGGGAACATAGACAGCGTGGCGACGATTATTGCAGTAACGAATCAAAAGGGCGGGGTTGGCAAGACGACGTCTTCGATCAATGTCGCGTTTTATTTGGCAAAGATGGGCAAGCGTACACTGTTGGTTGATTTTGACCCACAGGGCAATGCGACAAGTGGGCTCGGCGTCGACAAGCAGGCGTTGACCGCCACTATGGCCGAAGTAATTACAAATCAAATACCGCTCACAGATATCGTGCAGCAGACCGCATACAAAAATCTATGGCTAGCACCAGCAACACCGACGCTTGCCAATACTGAAGTCGAGCTTGCACAAGCCAACCATCGATTTACTCGGCTGAAATACGCCCTACAGCCATCCAGTGACAAGTATGACTTCATTGTGATTGATTGCCCACCGAGCTTGAGTCTTCTCACGGTGAATGCGTTGATTACAGCGCAGTACGTGCTACTGCCAGTACAGGCGGAGTTTTATGCGCTCGAGGGGCTAGGGCAATTGCTTGAGACGATGAAGTTGATTCGAAAGAATCTCAATCCGACACTTGATCTTATCGGTGTCCTGCCAACGATGGTTGATAGTCGTACCTCGCTTTCGAGCCAAGTACTTGCAGAAATCGCCAAGCACTTCCCGGCAAAAGTATTTAAAACGACAATTCCGCGTAATGTCCGGCTTGCCGAGGCGCCGAGTCACGGTGTGCCGATTGGTGCTTACGATCGCTGGAGCAAAGGTGCGCGGGCTTACAAAGCGGTAACCAAGGAGGTAATCGAACGTGCCAGCTAAGAAACCTGCCAAAAAATCAGCGCTTGGACGGGGTTTTTCGTCGCTGATTCCGACCGATATTCTCGATGAATCATTTGATCCAACTGCCGCTCAAGACGAGCATGTTAGTGATCTGCGCCATATCAAGCTTAGTGAAATTCTAGCTGACCCCGATCAGCCACGACGCTCATTTGATGACGTATCGATCGCTGAGCTGGCTGAATCAATACGCGCACATGGTCTGCTTCAGCCTATCGTCGTGACGCCGCACAAGGGCGGCTATATGATTGTAGCGGGTGAGCGTCGGTATCGTGCGGCGCTGCAAATTGGGCTCGATAAAATCCCAGCCTTGGTACGTACGCTCACTGATCAGCATAAACTCGAGCTCTCGCTGATTGAGAACTTGCAACGCCGTGACCTCAACCCTCTCGAAACTGCGACGGCATATCTGAAACTGCGCGATCAATTCAATCTCACGCTCGACCAGATTGGGCACCGCGTGGGAGGCAAATCAGTTGCTGCGATTAGCAATACGCTGCGTTTGCTTCGACTACCAAAGGTTGTTCGTGGGGCAATTGTCGACGGCAAATTGAGTGAAGGGCGAGCTAGGCCATTGATTGGGCTTGACGAGGCTATTATCGAAAAGTTATTACCAAAAATTCTCGCTGAAGACTGGAGTGCACGAGCCATCGAGCAACATGTCGCAGGTTTGCGAGCCGGTCATGGCCCAGTTGTGGTGACCAAGGCCGCTACGCGGTCAGTACTACCGCGCTATCAGCAGGCAGCCGAGCGCTTCACCAAGCACCTCGGGGCACCAGTGCAGGTCAAGACGACGATGCGTGGCTCGGGGCAGATTGTGATACGGTTTAAGAATGATGCGGAGTTGACGCGGATTAGTAAGTTGTTGGGTTAAGAGTCCTTCTTTTTCTTTCGCCAAAGAAGCAAGTCTTGCCTTCTCTTTGCGGAGAAACAGACGCCTACTTTTCATTGCGTAACAAACAAAATCCTTTCTTTTCTCTTTTCGTAGAAAAGAAACAAAAGACACGCCTACTTTTATCCAAAAGTAGCAAAACAGTTCTT